>JBLHOI010000130.1:0-6104 GCA_047621375.1 Glaciecola sp. | reverse complement strand
GAAATTGCGATAAAGAACAGCCCTGCGAGAAAACTTTTTTCCATGAAAGTACCTCGACATTTTGCTAGTTTGATGAATAAAAATGATTTGAAAGATCCCTTGTTGTTGCAGGTACTGCCACAAGTTATTGAGTATAAAGACACACCTGGTTTTGTCAAAGATCCTCTCCAAGAACACAAAAATCAAATAAAAGGTCTTCTACATAAATATGAAAATAGAGTACTGCTAATAGTCAAGAGTGGTTGTGCCGTAAATTGTCGTTATTGTTTTAGGCGAGAGTTTCCATATGAAGAAAACTCTGTAAATAAACGCGAATTACAAGCGGCAATTGCTTACATCAAGCAAAATAAAAAAATCACTGAGGTAATTTTCTCTGGTGGTGATCCGTTAATGTCGAAAGACAGCCATCTAAAATGGTTAGTTACACAACTTGAAGAAATACCTCATTTAATAAGGCTTCGGATCCATACAAGGCTACCCGTGGTAATCCCTTCTCGAGTAAATGATGAATTCATTGAGTGGTTTACGAACTGTCGCTTTCAGAAAGTATTGGTGTTACATACCAATCACGCTAATGAAGTCAGTCCAGAGCTAGCGAGAGCCTGCTCAAGAATGCGCGCGTCAGGAATAACGCTTCTGAATCAAGCAGTTCTTTTAAAGGGAGTCAACGATAATGTAGATGAACAAGTTTCTTTAAGTGAATCTCTCTTTGAAATTGGCGTAATGCCATACTATTTGCACTTATTAGATAAAGTAAAAGGAGCGGCTCATTTTGATGTCGACGTTGAAATAGCGAAGGAATTAATGAAAGAAGTAATAAAGCGTTTACCAGGGTATCTTGTCCCTAAACTCGTAACTGAGATTGGAGGACAACCTAGCAAAACGCCGATAGATTTGAATTTACGACCGTCATCAAGTGCTAGTTTAGGCATAAGTGTTAATAATAGAACCTAATCCAGCGCTAGATAATGAGTTGGGTACGTCAGCTGACTTAATCAACTGAAGCGCTGCTTGACCTTCCTGCTCTTGTAGGTTTTTCGCCAACTTAGCAGATTTAATCTCCAACGCACCGGATACACTTGAGGCACTAATGCCTGAAATATCCATACCTTTTCCTTTTATTGCTTGTAGCTGAATAAAAAAGTGGGCAGTATTGCGCACTTCGAAAGCTTATCGGCAATTCAGCTTTTTTCTTGAGAATAATTTTAGGAGATTTTCGTGCAACAGGTTCTAGCAAAAATAACTGAAAACATGCAACTAATATATCGCAAGGCGATTGATGCAGATTCGGCACTTGATAAACTTCAACAAGCAGGCAAAGCAAAGTTCTCTGTAATCTTTACTGAAGATAATGGTTTTACTACAAAAAGTAAGCGTTTTGGACCTTATGTAGATGAACTCGCAAAAGATATTTCAATACTGCAAAGCGACGATATTGAGATTAAACGTGAAATAGCTACGATAGTAAAAAAGATGGAATTGATGCTTTTAACGCTCGCAAAATTGAAAGTAACGATCTAGATTGCGTCAAATAGGAAACACCTATTTCTAAGTCTTATGCGTTCTTACCAAGTTTAAGTTTGTTATTTAATAGACTGAAATACACAGGTGTGTCCTGGTTTAATTTTCTTTTTAAACTGTCTATTATCATCAAAGCGCAAAACTGTCTCCCAAGACAGCTACTATTTTTGGCTTAGTCAAATACCCTATCAGAAGGATAAATATAGGGACTACGAAATGCCAGTTGCTCGCAGTAAACAAATAATGCTATCACAAACCTCTTACTACCATTGCATAAGTCGCTGTGTTCGCAGAGCTTTTTTATGTGGTTATGACAAATTCACTGGGAATAGTTATGAGCATCGTAGGAATTGGTTTGAACAGCGATTAATTAAGCTTTCATCAGCATTTTCTATCAATGTTTGTGCTTACGCTATCATGCATAATCACAACCACTTAGTGCTGCATGTAGACACCGAGCGGGCGCAAACGTGGAGCAACATAGAGGTCATTCAACGCTGGCACTCAATACACCCGAGCAAAACAATTACAGCAATGTACATTGACCCGCAACAAAGAGAAGGACTGACACCAATACAATTATCTACGATTCATAAAATAACTAACATTTATAGAGAAAGACTGACTAGTATTAGCTATTTTATGAAAGCCCTGAACCAGTATATTGCGATGAGAGCCAACAGAGAGGATAAGTGCTCTGGTCGGTTTTGGGAGTCGCGTTTTAAGTCTCAAGCGCTACTGGATGAGCGTGCCATAATCTCATGTATGGTTTACGTGGATTTAAACCCCATAAGAGCTGGCATAGCTACTACCCTGGAAAATTCCCACTATACGAGTATAAAAAGACGACTAGCTTGCTTAAAAATGGGAAAGCAACCGAATGAACTTAAATGCTTAAAAACTCCACTTAAAAATGGCCCAAATGCAATCAATATTGAATTAATCAGTTATACAAATCTATTACGTCAAACTGCAACAAGATTGAAGAACGCTCAAATAATAGATACACCGCGGATGAAGATTAAATCGAGTATATTAGACAGAGTCGAAATTAATGAAGACAATTGGCTAATACTGACTTCTCACATTGAAGAGGCATTTAGTTATGTTGTTGGCTCAATAACATATATGGAAAAGTATAGAAAAAAGCTGCGTCAAAATAAACTCAAAGGAACATCGACAGCGCTTCGACTATTCAAATAAATGTCTATTTATTTGAAACTTTACTAACTGGTAATCTACTCATTCGCCTTTCAATCTCGTTAATTACCTCCAGATATTCCGCACTTTCTATATCAGAATATTTTTGTCGAAATTGCGATTTATTCATTCCTTCATCAAAACCATCAATATTTGGGAAAAATAAAGCTTCGTTTGCTTCTACAGACATAATATTTTGAATTTGCTTGGCTGTTTTTGGGTCAACCGCCAAAGTCGCAAAATTAGCCCCTGCCATATCTGCGGTTAGATCAATAAAGCTATAACCTGAACCGCCATTTCCTCTATCCATAAGCTCTTTAAACTCGCCAACGGCGATACTAATACCTTGATCTGATAGTAGTTTAATCGCAGCCGAAAATATAAAGTGCAAACTTAGGTCTTGTCTATTAGCCAAAACTGGCTTTTTTCGGGCTGTGGGAATGGGGTCGACTGCAAAGGATAGATCACCTGAAAGTGTTGAAAACCTCGGATGCCCAGCATAAATAGCTAAAGCCATTATAGCGGCCTCATTTTCTAAGATGGCTGAATTTGAATTTCCTTGCCGATCTTCAGCACTCATTATCTGCGCTTCCAGCATGACCTTATGCAAATAGTAGCTAAGAGATATTTCTTTGTTTTGCATGGCCAAATCATTTGTCAAAGGAGCACTATCTAAAAGTTTCAAGTAGTGCACTGTTTTTTTTCTCAATAACTGTCTTTCATCACTATAGTCTGACGTTTCAATATTCTTTAATTCTTTGAGCAAAGGATCCAAGGGATTCAGACTAATAATGATTTGATCAGGCGATACATCTGTCTTTGCTATTTGCTGGATGGCTTTAGTCGCCACCTGACTATTTGTATTATAATTGACCAAAAATTCAAGCCCATTTAATACCCACTTTCCTGGAACAGTAATAGTACCGACTGAAACACTATCGATATTTAAATAGTTGGCTTCTATAACTTTTATTGACACATTAAGATACGAATAGAAAAGGTAATCTGTAAGCTGATATGAAATGAGCATCTCAGCATTATCTTCAGATAATTTGATGTCGCTATTTAGATTTGGTAAAGCCCGCTGAGTAAAACCTAATAAACTCTCGGCTTGTGAATATGAAATGTCAATTTGTTGGGATTGATACCGATTTCTCAAACTGTTTTTCAATTGACTAATTAACTCGGAAACGTTCTCAGCATTTTTAACTTGCTGATGCGCATTTTTTGTAACTATCGGTGAAAAATCGACTAACAAAATCACAGAAAGACAAAATGAGCTAAGCAGCACTGCGGCTGCAACCTTAATGAATCGTTTCATTACTAATCCAAATGTTTGAGAACAACAGTACTAATCAACTACCGCCAAGTTACCTTTGTTTTCCAACCATGCCTTACGATCCGGAGAACGCTTTTTAGATAAAAGCATATCCATCAACTCAAGCATTTCCTCCGCATCGTGGCTAGTTAATTGCACTAATCTGCGAGTATTTGGATCCATTGTCGTTTCTCTAAGTTGCAAAGGATTCATTTCACCTAGTCCTTTGAATCTTTGCACATTCACTTTTCCTCGTTTTTTTTCTGCTTCAATTCTGTCTAGAATGCCCTGTCTCTCGCTTTCATCTAGTGCATAATAAACTTCTTTGCCAATGTCGATCCTAAACAATGGTGGCATGGCAACATAAACGTGCCCCTGATCAACCAACGTTCTAAAATGTTTTACAAATAGAGCACAGAGTAATGTTGCAATATGTAATCCATCCGAGTCAGCATCCGCTAAAATACAGATTTTACCATAGCGTAAGCCTGATAGATCGTCTGAATCAGGATCAATTCCCAACGCAACCGAGATATCATGTATTTCTTGCGATGCCAATACTTGAGATGAGTCTACTTCCCAACTATTTAATATTTTACCTCTCAATGGCATTATAGCTTGAAATTCTCTGTCTCGTGCTTGTTTGGCGGAACCGCCAGCAGAATCACCTTCAACCAAAAACAGCTCTGAATAATTAATATCTTGAGATGAACAGTCCGTTAATTTACCTGGCAAAGCTGGACCTTGAGTAACTTTCTTCCGTGCAACCTTTTTGCTTTGACGCAACCGCCGCTGTGCATTATTTATACACATATCAGCAAGCAGTTCTGCTACATCGGTATGTTGATTTAACCATAAACTAAACGAATCTTTCACAACCCCAGAAACGAAAGCAGAAGCTTGACGAGAAGAGAGTCGCTCTTTCGTTTGCCCAGCAAATTGTGGATCGTGCATTTTTGTTGATAGTATATAACTGCAGCGATCCCAAATATCGTCTGCCGTAATTTTCACGCCTCTAGGGAGCAAGTTACGAAACTCACAAAATTCACGCATTGAATCTAAGAGCCCCTGCCTAAGACCATTTACGTGCGTTCCACCCTGTGCTGTAGGGATCAGATTCACATAACTCTCTGTGATCATCTCACCACCTTCTGGTAGCCACATTACAGCCCAATCTGCAGCCTCTCCGTTACCTGCGAATTGCCCAATAAAAGGGCTATCATTCGGTAACGTAATGTAATCTTTTACTGACTGATAAAGGTAATCTCTTAACCCATCTTCGTAATACCATTCCGTCGTTTCTTTCGAAATTTTATCGTCAAAACGAATTTTTAAACCAGGGCAAAGCACAGCCTTTGCGCGCAAAACATGCAACAGCTTAGTTACTGAAAATTTTGAAGAATCAAAATACTTGGGGTCAGGCCAAAAATGTACGCTACTTCCAGTGTTGCGCTTCCCGCAAGTATCGACAACAGAAAGCTCATCTACCTTGTCGCCATTTTCAAACGACATCTGATAGACGTTACCGTTGCGGCGGATGGTGACTAGAACTCTCGTCGATAAAGCGTTTACAACAGATATACCTACACCGTGCAAACCACCTGAATATTCGTAACTCTTGTTAGAAAATTTGGCTCCCGAATGTAATTTAGTCATTATCAATTCAACACCTGAGATTTTTTCTTCAGGATGTATATCTACTGGCATACCGCGACCATCATCGATGACTTCTAGGGACTGGTCTTCATGCAATACGACTTTGATAGAGGTAGCATGACCTGCGAGAGCTTCATCAACACTGTTATCGATCACTTCTTGACTTAAATGATTTGGGCGGGTTGTATCCGTATACATTCCGGGCCTGCGTTTGACCGGATCCAAGCCATTTAAGACTTCAATAGCATCAGAATTATATTGTGTTGACATAGTCTCTTGCTTACGTTTTCGTTGTATTTGTTGAATAGGATATTAGCAAGGCTGAAGCTCTGGAGCAATGAAGGTTTTGGCTAATTTCATTAGCATTAAAAATAGCGAATAAAGACACACCTATTTCAAAGTCTTAAAA
>JBLHOI010000129.1:0-6159 GCA_047621375.1 Glaciecola sp. | reverse complement strand
ATTATATTGAAGCTCGTCATTACAACAAAGCCATTCGCGACATTATGGCCCTTGCTGACAAAGCGAACCAATATATTGACGGACAAGCTCCTTGGGTAACCGTGAAAGACGCATCCAAGCAGGCATTCACGCACGATGTATGTTCAATGGGTATTCATCTATTTAGAATATTGGTGGTATATCTCACGCCAGTGATACCTAAACTTTCAGAACAAGCGCAAGCTTTCCTAAATGATGAATTTACTTGGGCAAGCGCACAGGAAGTTAAACTGGGCCACCCTATTAATAAATTTAAAGCCTTGTTGCAGAGAGTTGAAATGGACAAAGTAAATGCCATTATTGACGATTCGAAAGATAGCTTGGGTTTGCCAAAAGCTGACGAAGCTAAAACAGACACTAAGAAAAAAGTGAAAGAAACGAGTTCAAATGTGTCTAAAGACGATGGTTTGACGCCTTTAGAACGCGATCCTATTGGTGAAACGATTAGTTTCGAGGATTTCGCAAAAATCGATTTACGTGTTGCACTCATCTCAAAAGCTGAACATGTTGAAAAAGCCGACAAATTGCTTCGTTTGGAACTGGATTTAGGTGGCGATAAAAAACAGGTTTTTGCAGGTATTAAGTCTGCTTATAAGCCGGAAGAACTGGTTGGCAAAATGACCGTAATGGTAGCCAACTTGGCCCCCAGAAAAATGCGTTTCGGTATGTCAGAAGGTATGGTTTTGGCTGCAGGTCCAGGTGGTAGCGATTTGTTCATTCTTGAACCGCACGATGGTGCTCAGCCTGGTATGAAGGTCAAATAGAAAAAGTTAATTAAAGTAAGTTAAAAATTCCAGCTTTTGCTGGTTTTTTTATTTAAAGGCTAATTAAATTAGCATTCCTAACCCACTTTTCTGAGCCTTCGTTTACGCGAATTACAAGTAGGAAATATACTGTGCTAACTGCACTTTTTAATGCAGGTAAAAAGCACGAAGCAGATGCAGTTGCTCATAGTTAATGTCTTCACCTAAAGCTTCATAAACCGGCTTCAAACGTTCACTGCCATGCGCTTCGAATGCAGCAATACCAGCTTGGACTTGTTCTGCAGTTAACTGAGCTTCGTCTACGAGGCGTTCAGGCTTAGTTAGTTTATTGCCTAATTGCGCATACTTGTATAAATGGTTGTAAATAGTATTGTCTTTTACTTTTAGCAGGCGCGACAGGTCAGCCACTGAACTGCCGTTTTCAAACTGCTCCACGACCTCCTTCGTTTTGTTACCAACACTTGTCGACTTTGACATTTCTTTTTTCACCTGCGCACCCGCTATTTGCTTATTAGGCAGTTCTTGCAAATCGTGTTGAACACAAAAATCGACAATGATTGATAAAAATAACGCAGCATATTTAAGCAATTTTGCGCTGCCCACACCGTGAATTTTTAACATACTTTGTTCAGAATGAGGTAGGTAGTAGGCCATTTCTTGAAGGCTTCGATCTGAAAAAATAGCGTAAGGAGGCACGTTGGCCTGATCTGCACTCTTTTTCCGTTCAGTTTTAAGTAGTGTGACTAACTTCGTGTTACCGACAACATCTGACTTTGATCCTGTCTGACGTTTTTCTGGTGTTGCTTGCTGCAACATTGCATAAAAAGGCACTTTGCCTTTTAGCACATCCGCAGCTAATTCAGTCAACTTTAAGCCACCAAACTGTTCTTCTTGTTGAAGTAACTTTTTCTGAATAAGTTGTCGCGATAATGTCATCCATTGTTTTTTATTTAATTCGTTACCAATATCATAAGTGGACAGTAGATTATGTTGGTTTTGTATTACTTTTTCAGCGTTTGACCCGCGCAGCACATCAATGATGTGGCCCGCACCAAATCGCTGACCAGTCCTGTGAACGCAGGACAGAAATTTTTGTGCTGGCACGGTCAGATCAGATTTTTGTTTATCATCAGTTAAACAGTTATCGCACTTAACACAGGTTTCGCTGACCTCAGGCTCACCAAAATACTGGAGTAAGGGAACGCGTCGGCAGTCTTCCGTTTCGGCTAAAGCGAGCATTTGGTTTAAGTGCATGGTCGCGAGGCGCTTTTCATGCTCGTTATTCATTTGATCGATAAAAAATCTAATTTTACCAGTATCGCCGTAACCAAATAGTAATAGGCAATCAGCATCTTGTCCGTCACGACCCGCGCGACCGATTTGTTGATAATAGCTCTCGATATTTTTGGGTAGATCATAGTGCACAACATAGCGTACATCCGGTTTATTAATACCCATACCGAAAGCAATCGTAGCGACAATGATATCTACATCATCGCGCACAAATTTTTCCTGATTGGCGGCTCGTTTTTGATTGTTTAAACCTGCGTGGTAAGGAAGTACGGAGAATCCATCTTGGTTTAGCTTCGCCGTCAATTCATCGACACTGGCGCGTGACTGGCAATAAACAATCCCTGATTGGGTTGTATGTTTCTCTATAAAATCTTTGGTTTGTTGGTACGCCGATTCCTTAGGTGCAACTTCAAGATATAAATTTGGACGGTCAAAACTCGCAATAAACTCACTGTCATCATTGATGTTGAGCTGGCGTTTAATGTCTTCTCGAACCCTTGGTGTAGCCGTTGCAGTAAGAGCGATTGTCACCGCATCTGGGAAACATGAAACAAGGCGGTCTAATTGACGATATTCAGGTCGAAACTCATGCCCCCATTCTGAAATACAATGCGCTTCATCGATAGCGATACAAGGCACATTGATACTTTGCAATAGCTTAAGAATGCTAGGTTGAAGGGCTGTTTCTGGCGCCAAGAACAAAAGGGAAAACTGGCCGTTTTTGAGCCCCGCCAGATTATCTTGATATTCATCCGGACTTAATGAACTATTTAACACCACTGCAGCAATATCGAGTTCGACCAATTGCCTAACTTGGTCTTGCATTAATGAAATTAAAGGTGAAATAACGATGGTTAGACCATCAAATACCATCGCCGGAATTTGGTAGCATAATGACTTACCACCACCTGTAGGCATAATTGCTAAGGTATTGCGCTGTTCCAGCACACTCTCAATAATATCTCGCTGAGTCGAGCGAAAGTGATCAAATCCAAATACATTTTTGAGAATTTGTTGAGCGTTTTGTACTCTAGAGACGTTCGTGGGTAGCTTCATACGCAAAAAATTGTCCGTTGTGGGTAATAAGAATACGATTTCCAACAATGGTATTCGCAATATGAATTAATAATGAGTTGCTTTGATGAGCTCAATTACCTTACTTTTTTAGAGACTGCGACTTGTGAATGTCCAACTCTTGCGCTAGCCGCTGAAAAGCGCGGTTTTTTGACCTGCCATTTAGGTTTAATTGTAGATAATGGTATTTCTCGTTTTCTTGCAACTAGAATATACATAGACGAAAACGCCGGTAAGTAACGCTTACAAAAGAGTTGCAACTTTGACCCTGGTAAGAATCGTTTATTAGCAAACAATGATGAATACATCACATTCTCCTGTTCTACAATTTCAAAGCCTAGCAGTTGCAACCAATCTTTGATCCGTGCACAGGTAAAAAATCGACCTTGGTGAAGCATGTTTTCTTTATTTATCGGCAAGTACTTTAACACACCAGCTAAACTATAAGGGTTAAACCCAGCTATTATCAACTGGCCATTAGCAGTAATTGCGCGATTAACTTCGCGCAATATTTGATGTGGGTCTTGTGCAAAGTCGAGTTCTGCAGCCAATAAGAAAGCGTCAACTGAGTTTTGTTGTAATGGTAACTCCCGCGAAATTCCGCGCACATTGGTTTTTTCATGGGTCACGTCAGTTATATTTACAACGTGCTTTATTGGGCAGCTTCGAATATTAATATCACTACTTAAACTTCCCAATCTTACAAAATGATAGCCAAATATCCGCTCTACGATTGGTGCACAAGCATTTTCGAGCTCAACTCGAATTTGTTCACCCTGGCTGAGAGCCTTCCAAGTATTAGGGTATGGAGGCTTTGTATCACTTAGCGCTGAACGCATCACGAAAGATTTACTTCCCTTAAATATAGCAAAATAGGAGTAACCAAGGTTATAGTGAACGCGCATCGATATGCAAGCGTAAAAAGATCAAAATGCAAGATACTGCACTAGATTACCAACCACAATTGATAATCGCAGTAAACCGCACCCTAAAACGTTAAGTGGAAAATGAGGTTGTATGAATAATATTTTTGCCATTCCGGCCTTTTCTGATAATTATATCTGGTGTGTACATGACACCAAACACGCGATAGTTGTTGATCCTGGTGATGCACACCCAGTAATTAGAGCACTCGAGGGAAAACAATTAATTCTAACATCGATCCTAATAACTCACCATCATCACGATCATACCGGCGGAATTAAAGAGCTAGTAAAGGCGTATCCTGACGTTAACGTTTATGGTCCGAAAAACCCCCGAATTGAAGGTATTGACCTGCGCTTATCTGAGGGCGAAGGCCTTTCTTTATCCTATCCCAAACTCGACCTTAATATATTAGAAACCCCCGGTCACACCATGGATCATATTGTGTATTACAACAAAGAACTGGTGTTCTGCGGTGACACTCTGTTTTCAGCCGGCTGCGGACGTATGTTTGAAGGAACTCCCGACGTGTTTTATCATTCATTGCAAAAATTAGCACAGTTGCCGGAACAAACAAAAGTATATTGTACGCATGAATATACGCTCGCAAACCTTGCTTTTGCTGCCCATGTAGACCCTGACAACGACGTATTACAAGATTATCAGAGTTGGGCTAATACGCAGCGAGCAAGTAACCAAATCACTTTGCCTAGCAGTATTGGTGAGCAAAAAAAGATAAACCCCTTCCTTCGCTGTACCAATAAAAAAATAAAACAAAATATTCAAAATATCATGAACTTATCGGTAGATTCCGAAGTCGAAGTTTTCGCTGCATTAAGAAGCTGTAAAGACAATTTTTAATTAAAGGTTAATTTTGCTATGATTGCAGGACGCAAAAGATCAAAACGCCTCGAATATAAGCACACCTTTGCTTAATCCACATAATAAAAATACATTAGAAAATAATGTAGTGAGTAACTAAAAAATTGGGAATAAATGAAATACATGACAGCTTTTTTGCTGCCACTCCTATTAAGTGGCTGCGTATTAACCGAGCAAAATACAACACAACAAGAGATTTCTAACGCAATAATATCAGCCCATGATGGACTTGCCTGTGTTGCTTCTAGTGAAGTTGATCAAGAGCTTTGTGAAGCATCCAATGACGGAGTTTTGGCAGTTACTCACCCCGCAGAGCCCGTTGAGTTCGACCTAAATGAGGAAACGGTGCCCGCACCAATACAAATTACCGACACTTGGGACAGAGTTAGAAAAGGCTTTACCTTTGCTGTTCCAGATAAGAAGCGAGTAACGAATCAAAGAAATTGGTACTTACGCCATCCTTCTTATATGGAGCGGGTTTCAAAACGCGCTGAACCGTTTTTGTACTACATTGTTGAAGAATTAGAAAAAGCGGGAATGCCTACAGAGCTTGCGCTACTGCCGATCGTAGAAAGTGCATTTGACCCATTTGCCTATTCGCATGGTCGAGCAGCCGGCATGTGGCAGTTCATTCCAAGCACAGGTAAAAGTTTTGATATGAAACAAACATGGTGGTATGACGGCCGTCGTGATGTTATTGCATCAACCGCAGGCGCAATAAAATACCTCCAACGCTTGCATGACTTATTTGACGGTGACTGGCTCCATGCACTCGCTGCATATAATAGTGGGGAGGGACGTGTTATGCGCTCTATTCTAAAGAATAAGCGTCTGGGTAAACCAACTGACTTTTGGTCACTCGACTTGCCTAGAGAAACACGGGCATATGTACCAAAATTATTAGCACTCGCCGACATATTAGCGAATAAAGAGTCTTATGCATTTGAGTGGCCGACTATTAGTAATCAACCGGTTATTGAAATCGTTGACGTAGGCTCACAAATAGATTTAGCCGTTGCTGCTAAAAAAGCAGGACTAACCACCAGAGAACTGCATGCATTAAACCCGGGCTATAATCGTTGGGCTACCGATCCTGATGGCCCACATAGACTTGTTGTACCTCGTCGTCTTATGGACCAATTTATTACAGCATTGGCTGAAACAGATAAAAAAGACAGGCTAA
>JBLHOI010000128.1:0-6169 GCA_047621375.1 Glaciecola sp. | reverse complement strand
CGTCATGGTTAAACCCCGTGAGCAATGTTTATTCTGTTCATATTCGTGATAAAAGCTGCCCGATCATGTTTACGAATGGCAAAGGCAGTACAAAAAAAGCTTGTTTAGCCAGTGCTTTGGGTGAATATTTTGAGCGTTTAAGTTGTAATTATTTCTTTGCCGATTTTTACTTAGGTGAACAGCACTGTAATAATGATTTTGTCCATTACCCGAATGAACAATGGTTTGATTCGACGGGTGATGAAATGCCAGAGGGCTTGATGGATGAGTCCTTATGGGGGCACTTTGATCCTGCTGGTGAATTAACACCTGCGATGTTAGTTGATACTAATTCAGGTATCGGAGAGCGTGGTATTTGTGCGGCGCCTTATCTACGACTAAGAGACGGTAAATCTATTTATATTCCGATTAATGTCATTGGCAATATTTTTGTCAGTAACGGTATGTCAGCAGGTAATACTAAAAACGAAGCACGTGTACAGGGTTTATCAGAAGTATTTGAGCGCTATGTGAAAAACAGAATTATTGCCGAAGGGATCTGTTTACCAGAAGTCCCTGTTGAGGTTATTAACCGTTTTCCACTGATCAAACAAGCCATTGAAGAATTAGAATCACATGGTTACTCGCTTAAAGTGGCCGATGCTTCTTTGGGGGGCGAATATCCAGTAATGAGTGTGACGCTTATTAATCCTAAAGATGGTTCGGTGTTTGCGTCCTTTGGTGCTCACCCTAGTTTTGAAGTTGCTTTAGAGCGAACTGTCACCGAGTTATTGCAAGGCCGTAGCTTAGATCAGTTGGATGTATTTCATCCGCCTACCTTCGATCAAGATGAAGTTGCTTCACCGGCCAATTTAGAAATGCACTTTATTGATTCTAGTGGTTATATTTCAAACGACTTTTTCCGTAGCACGCCTGATTTTGAATTTAATGATTGGGAGCATGACAGTAAAACCGCCGATGAATTTACCTATTTAACGAACAAAATTCATGAAATGGGCTTTGATATTTATATTGCTGACTACGAACATTTAGATGTTTATGCCTGCCGAATTTTAGTGCCAGGTATGTCAGATATTTATCCTGTTGATGAATTGGTTTGGGAAAACAATAATGAAGGTGCACTATTCCGTGAAGACTTCTTAACGCTAAAAGATGGCGATCCAGAGCAATGGCGAGACATATTGGAACGGTTGGAAGAGGGGGGGTATAACGATCAAACCCCAGTTGCACCGTTTATAGGTTTGGCTCCAGATCCAGGTACCTTGTGGTCAGAGGTTCGCTTAGGTGAAATTAAAGCGATGTTATGTTTAGCGATGCAAGATGAAGAAGCAATGGATTGGATTGACTGGTGCTTAGCGCTGGGTCAAGCAAGTGAAGCCAATATCCGTCATTATCGTTGTTTAAAAGCCTTGCTAGAAATTCAACAAGATGACGAACGTGAGTATGCTGAATATGAACACGGCTTAGCACTTATGTATGGCCAAGATAACGTCACCGATGGAATTGCCATTGTTGAAGGTAAAAAAGTTTTCCACAACTTGCATTGCCCTGGCTTGAGTTTGGAAGGTTTTGAACGCCATAGAGCATTATTAGCGGGCTATGAAAAGCTACAGCAAGCTAAAGCCAAAAATTGGAAGTAGGTAAATAAACCTCATGGGTCTGCCGTCACTATTTGATTGCCGCTAATGTCGGTTCTCATTGATGAGTATTTAAAAAATTAGCTATGACCAAGAGTATTTAACGCTTATTCTTCCTCTCAATCGGAAAAGTAATTAATTCAATAAGCTGTTACCAAATGTGCCCGAAATTGCAAAAAATACAGGCGCTTAGACCTTTACTACTTCAGTGGCATTATTACTTCTCCACTGCCACTGAGCCTTTAAATGTCCAAAGTCAAAAATTGGCTTTCAGCCACGGCGACAAATTCAAAACTCATCTCATTGTTCGTTTGCGATTCGTTGTTGCATAGAACAATAGTATTTTACAATCAGAAGATATAATCAGTATTATAGGGATGCGCTAAAATAATTCTTCATTAAACTAACGAGCCGGCGGGTTCAAAGAGGAAATAAATATGAAAAAAGTATTAATACCCGTAACTAATCATGCGACGCTGGGTGAAACCGATCAAGAAAATGGCACTTATGCTCCGGAGTTAACTCATGCTGTACATGTGTTTATAGAAAATGGAGTGGAATATGATATAGCTTCAATCAACGGGGGTAAGGCACCTATTTATGGCACTGACATTGATGGTGATAACATTAACGAAAGTATATTGAATGATAAAGAATTTCAAAACCGCATTAATAATACTATTCCAGTAGAACACCTTAATATTGAGACTTACGATGCTATTTTTTATCCTGGTGGTTTCGGCTTGCTATCTGATCTAGCAACCAATGAGGACTTCGCTAAACTAAGTGCGGTGCACTATGAAAACGGCGGAATATTAGGAGCTGTTTGTCATGGCCCTGCGGGCTTTTTACCGATTACGCTAAGTTCTGGTGAAAAACTTCTGGCTAGCAAATCGGTTACGGGATTTACACGCGAAGAAGAGATAGATTATGGAACCATTAACGATATCCCATTTTTACTCGAAGAGTCGTTAACACGAATTGCAGGTCGCTATTCTAAAGTACAGCCTTGGGGCGAGTTTGTTATCGAGGATGGTCGGGTCATTACGGGTCAAAATCCAGGGAGTGCTCATGCCGTTGGCCAAGCTATTGTTAAGCAACTTAGCCAATAACTGATACTTGTCTATCGATAGCCCCCAGTTTATTAACCTACCGGGGCTACATCAATATCTTTGTAGTAACTAATATTCTGCAACAAAAAATCAAGCAGGTTACCTCAGTAAAAATGTTGTGTCTTCTGTTGACTAGGGGGGATGATGGCCTGGAGCCCAGAAGTATGGGGTGTATCCCTTTCCGTATTAATGATTTTTTGAGACCATTATTAGAAGATATTCTCGTTTTTGACTATGAAGTTTAGTATCAACCGGCTCATATATTGGTCAAGGAAAAGCTAGTATTTACAAGCGACTTCAATCAAAATAGTCAGTAAATGATGCTACATCTTCCCTAGTTGTCCGGTAACTATTTACAAGGGCATTTTTGTCTTCATAGCCTAGAGCCATGCCACATAACAAAACTCTATTATCTGAGTAACCTAATTCTGATTTTATGATTTCAGGATAATCAGCAATAGAAGCTTGTGGGCAAGTCGCTAAGTCGAGATCAACAGCTGCTAACATAACTGATTGCAGGAACATGCCGTAATCCATATAAGATCCGGTTTGCATATGCTCATCCATGAAAAAAAGTAACATCACGGGAGCATCAAATGCACGGTAGTTGCTAGCCCATTGCTCCATTTGGCGTTGCTTATCGGCACGCTCAATTTTTAGCGTTTCATACATCAGTAAGCCACAGTTTTTTCGGCGTGACTTGTAGGGCTCTATCCATTGTGTTGGGTAATATTCATAGTCCGCATTGCCTTTATTGCCGGCACGAAAGGCTGTTTCTATTTTAGTTTGTAATGTTTGTTTGCTGTTGCCCATTACTACCGCGACTTGCCAAGGCTGGGTGTTGACGCCTGAAGGGGCATGTCGGGCGGCATCAAGAATGGCGTGAATTTTTTCTTTTTCAACGGGTTTGTCTAAATAGGCTCTAACGGCTTTTCGTTGTTTTAAGGTTTCAAATAGTTTCATCTTGTTACCAAATAATAGTTTGAGGGTTAGATTGAATTTACAGCGCCCTTCATAATCATATTTTGCTTAATCTGGTACGCTGATTCTGAGTTGTTTGCCTTGTTGCGTCAGGTGTAAGTGTTTTAAGAAAGACATGCCTAATAGAATTTCATCGAACTCCATTCCAGAGCTAATGCTTGCCGGTACGTTTGTCATCACAATGCCGCCTAAGGTTAGTCTCTGAATAGTAGTCGCATAAGACTGACTACTTCCGTTTGCTGTTTGTGACTGAAAGGCCCGACCTTTTTTCAAATTTAATTGTTTGGCAATGTGCTCAGGTATGGCCACTAATGTAGCACCAGTATCTAACAGAAACTCTACCGGTTGATTGTTAATCTCGCCGCTTGCTACATAATGGCCATAGCGATTTCTTTCTAGTACGACTTCTCTATTGCCTGCATCATTAAGGGTAATGGTTAGATCTTTATTAGGGTTGTTAATATTATCTAACAGGCCGTTAAAAAGAACCGTACCCACGCCTAACAATGCAATCCATATTAACGTAATAACGGGTTTACTTAGTGTTGGTGGACTAGCGTTAGTTTTCATTGTGGAGTCTGCTCTTTAATAGATGATGATAACAAAGCAGGCTTAATAAAACGCTGACAAGCTTAATATAGCTAAAATATCGCGATAGTTATTGGCCATTGGTGAGACCAAAACTGCCTTCTTCTTCAATATTTATATAAGGCATTAAGGCACCAACATCAAGCCGTGCTTTGAATAAGTAGTTCAGTTCATCACGTTGACCAGAGAGTAGTTGGTTGAGTAAACGCGCGCTACCAAATAAATCAGGACTAGCTTGAATGACAATATCCGCCGAGCTATAACCTTCTATCCGCGGCAAGTTAGGCTCGGCGCCACTTAAAATGCGATTACCTTCAACTTCAACCGAATAACTCATGCCAACTAAAGGCAGTGCAGTACGATTTGGATTGATGACTTGTAAGCCGATATTAAAGCGAGGTGCTAGCCCGGATGAGTCAGGCGCTAGGGTGAACGAGGTAACGTTGACTTGTGGTTTTTCGTAGTTAGGGGTCAAGCCGGCACAGGCTGCAAGAAATATCATCAAAAATACTACGAAAAGGCGTTTAAATAGGGCCAAGTTATTACTCCTTGATTTTAGAATAGATAGCTAGTTTACCTGCTTTAGATGAACTGACAGTGAATTAGTTCGGTAACAATAGTGTTACTGATCGCTACTAACTCCGCTGTGTTTGGTCGTTTATTGAGCACTTAATAGCTAAGGTTTAAACGCAAAGCGATCGTTAATTTTGATTAAAGGGCATAAAGGTTAGCTAAAAATAAGGCTACATTTATTGTATAAATTTGAGTGCAATCAACATGTTTTTGCTACAAGATGCTCACATTAAAAGATTGAAAAAATTAACACTAACATCTTCGGATTAATTACTGTATTATTCCCGCTTCTTGTTAGGCCCTGAACGCTTAACAGGTTGGTGTGGAGCGGTAGTTCAGCTGGTTAGAATGCTGGCCTGTCACGCCGGAGGTCGCGGGTTCGAGTCCCGTCCGCTCCGCCATTAAATTGATACAAAACAAGTGTTTGAACAATGACGTGTTTTGTTAATAAAATAACCCATTACTTGTATAAAAGTGATGGGTTTTTTTATGCCTGAAATTTACCATTTCTAAGTCGTCACCGCTTTTTGTACTTCTCTTGATTTAAGTGAATGCAATAAATGATACAGAATTGGTACAAGCAATAAACTGACGAACATCGAAAAGCTTAAGCCCCAGACGACAGTGATTGCTAGTGGTTGTAACATTTCCGCGCCCTCCCCCCAGCCCAAAGCCAGCGGTATCATGCCGACTACCGTACTGAGTGTCGTCATTAAGATGGGGCGAAGCCGTAAGCGAGCCGCCGCCACAATTGCGGATGTTATATCGTTTCCTTTTTCTCGCCCGATTTCAATATATTCAACCAGTAATATGGCGTTATTAACCACGATGCCAACTAACATGATCATGCCCAGCCAGACTGGCATCGAGAGTGGAAGTGCTAATACATCTATTGCTAAGGCAATGCCTATGGCAGTAAACGGCACGCTGAGAATAATAATCAACGGGTTGAGTAAGGATTCATATTGAACGGCCATCACGACAAAAACTAAAAACAGTGCAAGCAGTAATAGGAGTTCGGTTAATCTTTGCTGATCTTGCAGTGCTTTTTGAGAACCGCCATCGTAAAGGGTGTAACCATTGGGTAATATTATTTGTGATCGAAGTTCCTTGAGTGAATTTAATGCTTCGCCCAGAGTCGTGCCATCACTCAGTGAAGCGGTCAGTTCAACAATACGCATTTGATTGTCGCGCAGAATGCTAATTGGCGATTTGAGTAATTCAATATTCGCGACTGTTCCTAGGTAAATAGGGGCCGTATTATCTTTGGCAGGAAAT
>JBLHOI010000127.1:0-6198 GCA_047621375.1 Glaciecola sp. | reverse complement strand
ATTGTTGATGCAGACGAAGTACTTGACTGCGCAACAGCTCATATTCTCCTTGATTATCAATAATGTTATCAGCTTTAGCAAGTCGTTGCTCTCGAGTCATTTGACTCGCCAGAATATGCTCTACTTGTTCTTTACTGACACCATCACGTTGCATCGTCCTTGAAATCTGCAACTCTGGCGCTATATCTACAACCAAAGTAGTATTAACTAAACTATCTAAATGATTCTCAAATAGCAAGGGCACGACCATTACTACATACGAAGAAGTTGATGCCTGCACTTGGTCTAGCATCTTGTGGCGGATCATCGGATGGAGCAAATTATTAAGCCATAAACGTTGCTCTGGGTTATGAAAAACTTGTGCTCGAAGAGCCGCTCTATCGAGGTTACCATCTGTTAATAACAGTGACGTGCCGAAGTGTTGCTCTATGGCTTTTAGCCCGTCAGAGCCAATTGAGACAACTTCTCGGGCAATAACATCGGCATCCACTAAGTCTATTCCATATTCAGCAAATAAATTAGCCACAGTAGTTTTGCCACTGGCAATGCCGCCCGTTAAGCCGACAACAAATTTTTTTAGCATCATAATGTACTAAGATACCAATTAAGAATCTCATGTCCCCATAATAAAGCTATCCAGCCTGCCGCAGCAATATAAGGTCCAAAGGGGATTGGGTTACCTTTGTTGAGCTGTTTAGCCATAATCATGGCTATGCCTACAACCGCGCCTACTAGTGAAGATAACAAAATAATCAGTGGCAGCATTTGCCAGCCTAACCAAGCACCAAATACCGCTAACAGTTTGAAATCGCCGTAACCCATGCCTTCCTTGCCAGTGGCTAATTTAAATAACCAGAATACTGACCATAAACTTAAATACCCTGCAGAAGCACCGATAATCGCGTCTTCTGGGCTAGTATAAATGCCTTTAAGGTTAATGATTAATCCTAGCCAAAGAATCGGTAACGTGAGCTGGTCCGGTAATAACATTTCATCTAAATCGATGCCTGTTAATGCTATTAACACAAACGTTAGAATGCTAGCATAAAAAAATTGCCATGTAGGGCCAAAATGCCAGGCTAAGGCGGCAACTAATACACCGGTTAATAGCTCAATAATGGGATAGCGGCTTGAAATACTGGTTTTGCAATCGGCGCATTTACCCTTAAGCATCATCCAACCTAATATTGGTAGATTATGCCAAGGTTTTATATTGGCTTTGCATTTAGGGCAGGCGGAACCTGGTACTACCAGATTGTATTTTTCAGGAAAGGGATCGATGGCTTTCTGTAAACGATCACTGCCTACTTGTTTAACAATATCAGGATGATATTCATTGAGATAAAAGTTACATTCACTTTGCCATTCACGTTTCATCATCACCGGTAACCGGTGGATCACGACGTTGAGAAAGCTGCCAATGGTGGCCGCAAAAATAAAGCTAATCGCAACAAAAATCCAAGGGTATTGAGTCATTGTTGTGATAAAATTCGATATAAATTCAGTCATTTTTTCTTATTTAAATTATAAAATATCGCCAAGTTGGAAAATAGGTAAATACATACCAATGATCAAACCACCAACTAGAGTGCCAATGACGACCATCATTATCGGTTCTATCAAACTAGATAAACCATCAACAGCATCATCTACTTGCATTTCAAAAATATTAGCAACTTTGTTAAGCATATCATCCAGTGAACCCGCTTCTTCACCTATTTGAATCATTTGAATAAGCATATCAGGAAATAAGTTAGCTGTTCTCATTGCTACATTAAGTTGCATACCTGACATCACTTCTTGACGACTTTTTAATAGAGCAATTCTATAAACTGCATTACCAGATGCGCCAGCTGCAGAATCCAAACCATCAATCAAAGGTACACCAGCAGCAAAAGTTGTTGCTAAAGTACGGGCAAAGCGTGCCATCGCTGCTTTATGTAAAATATTGCCTAACATTGGAATTCGTAGGATGTTTGTATCAACTTGATCTCTAAATTTTTGCGATTTTCTATGTGCTTGCTTAAAGAAGTAAATAAATATGATGATACCAATAACAAAAAAATACCAAGATGCTTGTAACCATCTAGATGCATTTACTATTAATTGTGTGAATGCTGGTAATTCTGCACCAAACCCTTTGAATATTGATTCAAATTGTGGAACAACAAACAAGAGCAATAAGACTGTTACACCAATTGCAACGGTTGTGACCGCTGCGGGATAGAACATGGCTTTTTTAATCTTTGATTTTAATTGTTCTGCTTTTTCTCTATAAATAGCAATACGGTCAAACACCACATCTAGTGAGCCAGAGTGCTCACCAGCTGCTACTAAATCAACATATAAATCGTCAAAATATCGTCTGTGAGGCCTTAATGCTTCAGAGAAAGGAATACCTGATTCCACATCAGATAGAATAATATTGAGTAACTCTCGCATTTTGGCTTTTTCATGACCGCGGGCTATTAGTTGCAAAGAAGTTACGAGAGGAACGCCTGAAGAAAGCATAGTAGCAATTTGTCGAGTCATCATCGCAATATCCATTGCTTTAATACCCGGCTCTCCAAGTTTAAATAAAGGAGTTGTTTTTTTTCGAACACCTTTAGGTGTTACTCCTTGTGATTTTAGAATTCCTCTCACTTCAGCAACGGAGACACCTTTTAATTCTCCCGAAGTTTTTTGACCATCTCTATTTAAACCTTTCCATTCAAATGTGAACACCTTGGGTTGGAGTTTTATTTTTTTCTTTATTTTAGATTTTCTATTCGCTGTTGTTGTGGCCATGAAGCCAGTCCTTTTATTATTGCTGCATCCACTTTAAAATACTAATGTTGATAGGGAATAATTAAATCTAATTTACTATAGCTGAATTAAAAGCTGGTGACACGGTTAATCTCCGCCATACTGGTCACGCCATGAATAACTTTAAGTAGTCCTGATTGGCGTAAATCGCGCATACCTTGCTGCTTGGCTAAGGTGGCAATTTGAAGGGAATTTCCACCTTCCATTATAATACGAGCAATTTCATCGCTCATTTTCATGACTTCGTATATACCTACGCGGCCTTTATAGCCACCAGAGCATAGCTCGCACCCTACCGGTTTGAATGCAGTAAAACCTTTCGCGATATTAGCTTCAGTAAAGCCTAAACGTTTCATTTCAGCAACAGGAATTTGTTCTTCATGTTTACATGCGGGGCATAACCGTCTGGCAAGTCGCTGGGCAATAATTAAATTGACTGAGCTGGCAATATTGTAACCGGGCACACCCATATTGATTAAACGAGTCAAGGTTTCTGCTGCCGAATTTGTGTGTAGAGTGGAT
Organism: Glaciecola sp.; assembly: GCA_047621375.1. GTDB lineage: Bacteria > Pseudomonadota > Gammaproteobacteria > Enterobacterales > Alteromonadaceae > Glaciecola. The sequence goes on along the minus strand of JBLHOI010000127.1, from coordinate 2,871 downwards.
AACACCAAATGGCCTGTTTGCGCCGCTTTAATGGCAATTTCAGCGGTTTCTAAGTCACGTATTTCACCTACCATGACCACATCTGGATCTTGGCGTAAAAAAGATCGTAACGCAGAGGCGAAGGTTAAACCGGCTTTTAAATTAATGTGAACCTGATTAACGCCTTCGAGGTTAATTTCAACCGGGTCTTCAGCGGTGGAAATATTACGTTCTTCGGTATTAAGAATATTAAGACCAGTATATAAGGAAACGGTTTTACCCGAACCTGTCGGACCAGTGACTAAAATCATTCCTTGAGGTTTGGCGAGCATTTCTTCGTATAGTAGTCGTTGATCATCTTCATAACCGAGCTTCTCAATACCCAGCTGCGCTGAAGATGAATCCAAGATACGCATTACGATCTTCTCGCCCCAAATGGTCGGCAAGCTACTAACTCGAAAATCGATAGACTTGGTGCGTGACAGCTTCATTTTAATTCGGCCGTCTTGCGGAACTCTTCGTTCAGCAATATCTAGCTTTGACATGACTTTTAAACGCGCTGAAATCCGGTTGGAAAGATTGACAGGTGGTTCTGATACTTCATGCAATATACCATCTATACGAAAACGGATCCGGTAGCGTTTTTCATAAGGCTCAAAATGTAAATCAGAGGCGCCTTTACGAATAGCATCAGTAAGGATTTTATTAATATAAATAACAATTGGCGCATCATCACTACTATCACCGCTTGGCTCATCGTCTCGACTAGTATCAGCGACTTCGATTCCTGCTAATGCTTCTTCATCAATTCCTTCTAAACCCAGGCCACTAATATCTTCTTCTAGTACTTTTTCTAGGGCTTTAAGAAGTTTATCGTCTTCAACGAGTATTGCTTCGGCATGTAAGCCTAGACTAAATTGAAAGTCTTCAAGTGCTGCAATGTTAGTTGGATCTGAGGTGGCAATAAAGAGGCGATTACTGCGTTTAAACAACGGCAAACAATTATGTTTGGATATGAGTTTTTTATTCAACAACGCTTCTGAAATATTTGTGATATCAAATTCATTTAAATCGAGTAGTGGTGTTCCGTATTCTTCGTAACACAATTCAGCAATTTCACGAGCGGAGAGCAGTTTTTTGTCTATTAAGGTAGTAACAAGTGAAACTTTTGCTTTTCGGGAGTCCGCTATAGCTGAAGATAACTGTTCTTCGTCGAGAAGGTTTTTACGAACGAATAAAGTTGATAACCCTAAATGGAGTGCAGTAGAAGACATATAACTTACTCAAAAGAAGAAAAGTATTTTCAGTATTACATAAAAATTTAAGGAAGAAAAAAGCAGCTTATAGCTGCCTTTTATAAACTTAAATCAGATTAAACACCAGGGCAAGATTTTGGGGCGAAATCTTTAGACGCTGTTGTAGCACAAGACCATGATCCTGTTGCCGTACGTGTAAGGGTAACTGTTTTACTGGTAACATCAGGGCCACCATTAGTAAAAGCAAATGCAATTGTTCCACCGCCGCCAGCCGCAGCAGGAGTCAATGTAATTGTACCATTCGAAGGTACGTTTATTCCTACTATAGCTTTAACTGGATCTGTATTAGCAGGGAAGGTCCCCTCAGTTAAAACATATGATTCTATTGGAGACTTGGTTGCAGTAAGTGTCTGTACAGCAGAAGCCACATCAGCTTTAGCTACATAGGTTTGATATTGTGGAATTGCGATAGCTGCAAGAATGCCAATAATCGCTACTACAATGAGTAGTTCGATAAGAGTGAAACCCTTAGCGTTTTTGATTTGGTTAATACCTTTCATTTTTCTCTCCGTAAAATAGGCTGTGGCAGTTTCAATCCTAGATATTTAGCACAATCATTTATAGTTGAGTATGCTAAAAGGCAATCCATATGCCTTTTACCTTACAGACACAAATGTGTGACATTAATTGTCACGATGTCGTTTATGTCGTCGCTTGTACATATTACTTATACCATCGAGTGCAATGACTTAAGTTTTATGTGTTCATGATGACAAGGTTTGTTAATTCTACTTTCTAAAATGTGCTTTAGACGACTAAACCTATTAAATATATTCAGTATCACTCGTTTTATAGTTTAGCCATCGCTATATTTGTTATCCATTTGACAGTGAATTCTGTCATTTATGGATAACAACCAGCTACTTAATTTTGTCAGTATAGCATTTCGGCTGAGCTGCGATACTAGTGTAAAACGCTCGTTTTATTAATTCGTAATATCGATATCAATAAGAAAGCGTTGAATCAATGTTAAGCAATTGATAAAGCATAGACGTTTTTTGCAACTTTACTATTGTAGTACATGGCCGAAAGGCCAACTCGCCTATAGTAAACGTTAGTATAAACCGCTTAGAAAAGGAATCGTTTTATGATACAAATTAAAAATAAATGTCTAAAAAGGCTCTGTTTTCACATTTTCCGCACATAATACCCTATATGTTTTTTGACGTGCTAGGCATTGAGAAAAAATTATTTGACAAAAATGCAACAATGTCGGTTTGTTGGCGCTTTTTCTGATGGCAGATGTGGCAGGTTTATCGCTAAGCTAAAAGCCTAGGTTCTAGAACGCTGCGCTGTTAGATGCTATAAAATCTTAGCAACAAGCGGTGACATACGCTGACGAGAGGTAGCAAACGATGACAAGTGATGACATACGCTGACGAGAGGTAGCAAACGATGACAAGTGATGTCATACGCTGACGAGAGGTAGCAAACGATGACAAGTGATGTCATACGCTGACGAGAGGTAGCAAACGATGACAAGTGATGACTACGGTGACGAAAGATAGCAAGCAGTGACATGCGAGCTAAAAGCCTAAAGCCTAGGTTCTAGTAGCGTTGCGACTCTAGCAGTCCG
>JBLHOI010000126.1:0-6218 GCA_047621375.1 Glaciecola sp. | reverse complement strand
TTTATCCGATAATAATGGCTTGCTTAATGGCCATTGGATTTGCAAGCTTGGATCGTTCCACAATAAGCCACTTTCGTCTGATGGGTCATAGTAATCGGTGCATTTATATTGGAAGTCTGCAGTGTCGCTCAGTACACAAAAACCATGAGCAAACCCTGGAGGCACGTAAAACTGTAACTTATTTTGTCCGGTTAATATTATCGCTTCATGTTGTCCGAATGTTTCAGAGCCTGGGCGTAAATCAACCGCAACATCAAAGACTTCACCGTCTGTTACCGTGACTAATTTTCCTTGAGGTTTCGTTTTTTGAAAATGCAAACCTCTTAGAACACCTTGGCTTGAGCGTGAACGGTTATCTTGGACAAAGTCAGCATCTATTCCCGCAGCTTTGTAACGTTCAGCTTGAAATGTTTCATAGAAGAAACCTCTATCGTCACCAAATACTTTGGGTTCAATAATTAACAAATCTTTAATTTTTGTTTTAATAATATTCATATTGGTTTCTTTTTTGAAATTATTTTGTGATGTTCAATAAATATTGACCATAACCGGTTTTAGCTAAGGTTTGCGCAATGTCGCGTACTTGCTGTTTTGTTAACCAGCCCTGTAATAAGGCTATTTCTTCTAAACAAGCAATTTTGAAACCTTGTCTTTTTTCAACCGTCTGAACAAATTGTGACGCTTCTAACAATGAGTCATGAGTCCCTGTGTCTAACCATGCAAAACCCCGTCCTAATTGCTCAACGTTTAGGTTACCTTGCTCTAAATACGCTTGATTAACACAGGTGATTTCAAGCTCACCGCGTACAGATGGTTTAACATTTTTAGCAATATTGACAACAGAATTATTGTAAAAATAAAGTCCTGTAACAGCCCAGTTTGATTTAGGTGTTGTTGGCTTTTCTTCTATTGATAACGCTTTAAAGTTTTCATCGAACTCAACCACACCGAAACGTTCTGGATCCATGACTTGGTAACCAAATACCGTTGCTCCAGATAGGTTTTGAACTGCATGCTTTAATTGTTTACCAAACGCTTGGCCAAAGAAGATATTGTCGCCCAATGCTAAGCAGACATCGTCTGAACCAATGAATGATTCGCCGATAATAAATGCTTGAGCAAGGCCATCTGGTGATGGTTGAACTTCATAAGTTAGGTTAATGCCAAACTGGCTGCCATCACCTAATAAACGGATGAATCCATCTTGTTCTTCTGGCGTAGTAATGATGAGGATTTGGTTGATTCCCGCCAACATTAATACCGATAACGGGTAGTAAATCATCGGTTTGTCATAAATAGGCAGTAATTGCTTTGATACGCCTTTTGTTATTGGATGTAGTCTTGTACCTGAACCACCGGCTAAAATAATGCCTTTCATAAAACCTCGAATACAGATTACGGTATATGCTAAACCGAATCATAAAATAATAATGTCACCCACTAGCTTAACTGCATATTGCTGTAACCTATGCGTTAATACCTAGTTGTTAATACCTAGTCGTTAATACCTAAACGCTCACGTTGGTAACTGCCATCTTGCACGTGCTGGCACCATAACTGATTATCTAAGTACCATTGAATGGTTTTGCGTAAGCCAGTTTCGAATGTTTCGACTGGTGTCCAGTTGAGTTCTTTACTCATTTTGCTGGCATCAATGGCATAGCGTCGGTCGTGACCTGGTCGGTCGGTAACATAAGTAATTTGGTCGGCATAAGGGTCATTTTTAGGCACTAAAACATCTAAAATTGTACATATCGTTTGTACAACTTCGAGGTTTTGTTTTTCGTTATGTCCGCCTATATTATAGGTCTCGCCGACTTTACCTTCTGTTACCACTTTGTAAAGTGCACGCGCATGATCTTCTACATATAACCAATCACGAATTTGGTCACCTTTGCCATAAATTGGCAACGACTTACCTTCTAGTGCATTTAAAATAACGAGTGGGATGAGTTTTTCAGGAAAATGGTAAGGACCATAGTTATTAGAACAATTAGTGATCACTGTTGGTAATCCATAAGTGCGTAACCAAGCTCGAACAAGATGATCGCTTGATGCTTTTGACGCTGAATATGGGCTGCTTGGTGCGTAAGCTGTAGTTTCAGTAAACAAAGGTAAATGAGTTGTTGCTGAAACTTCATCTGGATGAGGGAGATCACCATACACTTCATCGGTAGAAATATGATGAAAACGAAAAGCCAATTTAGCTTCTGGCGTAAGTGTATTCCAATATTCGCGAGTGGCCTCAAGTAAGGTATATGTACCGACAATATTGGTTTGGATAAAATCAGACGGGCCGGTAATTGAACGATCAACATGGCTTTCTGCCGCTAGATGCATGACAGCATCTGGTTGATAAGTAGCAAAAACACGTTTTAACTCTGCATGATCGCAAATATCCACTTGCTCAAAATGGTAACGAGAGTTGTCGTTAATGGTTGCTAGCGATTCGAGGTTACCTGCATAAGTGAGTTTATCGACATTGATGACACTGTCTGGAGTGTTAGCGATGATGTGACGAACAACTGCAGAGCCAATAAACCCTGCACCACCTGTAATAAGAATTTTCACAATATGTCTCTTTTATCTATTTACCAAATCGAAAACTATCTGCCCATTCCAAAGAGAACCACTTTTATGGTTCGGAATAAAATCTTGATATCTAACCTGGTACTATGGTGTTTTATATAAAAAATATCGTATTTATGTTTCCAGACTGCATCTTCAATAGAGTCGCCATATGGATAGCGCACTTGTGCTAAGCCAGTAACGCCGGGCTTAACTGCATGACGAAAACGATAGTATGGAATTTCTTTCTCGAGTGTATTGATGAAAAATTCTCTTTCTGGACGTGGGCCAACTATCGACATTTCACCTTTGAGAATATTTAAGATTTGCGGTAGTTCATCAATGCGTGTTTTACGAATAAATTGACCTACTTTAGTCACTCTGGCGTCATTTTTAGAAGCCCATTTTGCACCTGAGCTTTCTGCATCATTTCGCATTGATCTAAATTTGATCACTTCAAATTCGATATTGTATTGGCCGGTGCGTTTTTGTTTATAAAACACATTGCCTGGACTTTCTAACTTTATGGCTATGGCCGTTAAAAGTGCGATGGGCAATGCCACAATTAAAAGTAATAATGCCGCGACAACATCCACTATTCTTTTTGCTAATTGAGTGCGCTTTGTAGACAAAATTGAAAAAGCTTTTTGGTGTAGAAAGTAGCTGCTGTGTAACAGGCGTACTTCTGTATAGCCTAACCGTCCATCTAAATAACTGACAAGCGGTTCAACCCATGCACCTAACTCTGTTGCGACAACCAGAAAGTTTCGCTGCTCTTTGGTTAAGCTGGATGCCTGATAATGACAGATCACTTTTTTGCTGAAGTCTGTAATAGTGAAATCATTGATTATCATATCAAATGAAAAATCATCGATTATTTGACCTATCGTAATCTCTAATTCGACAGGACAGTAAACATAGATAACCTTCTGTGTTAGAGCCTGACGTCTAGATTTAAATCTGTTTGTTATTAGCATAAATTTGGATACTTCAATTTAATAAGGACTAAATCGCTAAGATTTATTTTTTGAAAAAATAACGAATAATGCTGATAAACAACCCTAGAAAAATACCAGAAAAAACACCTAATAATACAATTAATCCTCTTTTAGGTTTAGCTTTTTCTTGTGTTACTTGCGCTGGGTCAATCGTTTTAAAGACATATTCATTACGAACTTCAGCAAACATAATGGTTTTTGCTTGTTCTTCAACTAGTTTATATAGAATTGAGCGAATATCGGCAACATTGGTTTGTTCGATTTGCTTTTTTAGGAAAGCAATACTGCGCTCAGCTTCATTAACATCACGGTTTTTCATGTCTGCGTTTATGTCAGCAATTAACCATGTTACCCATTTTTGTGCAACGATTGGCGAAACATGCTCGATTGATAATGATGTCATTCCAGTGTCTTTGGATGTTGAAACTATCATCTTAGCCACAAATTCTTTGTATGCTTCTTGTAATGACGGTTTGGCTGCAAATGGTCCAGAGACATCACGAGTCCATGAGTTACTGGCAACGTCGTAATCATCTGAATCATAGTTCAACTCTTTACTATTATAGTCCCATGATTTAGCTGCCATCACATCGGCTAGAATATCGTGCTTTTCAATAAAGTTTTGAATAAAAAAACGTGAGGTTAGCACCTCTATTGCCAGTTTACTTTTATCACTACTTCCAGAATTACCTAAATTGATACCAGCCATGCTAGCCAAACCACCAAATTGACCAGCCAAAGCAGCTAAACCACCGCTACCTTGCTCTGCTTCTGCTGGTGCCAACAATGCATCAGAACGATAAATATTAGGTTGATATAGAGCAAAAATAACTGCTGCAACGGACAAGAATAGAGTTGTGACTGCTATTAACCATTTATCTTTCCATAATGATTTTACTAGCAAGCGAAAGTCAATTGCATCATTTTCTGTTGCTGCAAACGCTTGCTGTTCTGGCTTATAAACATCGTCATATATGTTTAGTTTGTTCATATTATTATCTTTATCTTTTTATTCATTCGAGAGATTCAGTATAAAGCTATTTTTACATACTAGACTGAACGAGATTACAGACCTGAAATTGCGGCAAATGCTACAGCTGAGTTGTAGATAATCTGCGAAACTTGTGACCAGAGAGTTAAGTTATCTTTGTATTCAGTGTCTAAAGGAATGATAACCGTGTCGCCAGCCGAGATTTGAGAGTCGGAACTAAACCAGATGCTCTTTGTTGGCATCATCACTGAACCATTGGCTTTTATAACATAAATTCGGTCTTCGTCTCCGCGCTCTCTAGAGCCACCAGACAGTTGTAAATATTCTTCTAACGTTAAGCCTTCTTTAAATCTATGCGTTGAAGGATGCTGAACCTCACCCATTACTGCAACTGTTTGCTTGGTCGTTGGAACATACAATACGTCACTGTCTTCAAGTTGAAGATCGGCTTCTGGGATACCTAATTTAATTGCATTTAAATCAACAACCAAACGACCTACCGCTTTTATGTTTTCCAAATCAGTTAACATTAACTGTACTTCTGAATAACTACTGGCTAAACCGTCTTTTGATACACCACGAGTCGCAATGTCTCTGCGAAGTTGATCGGCTAACTTCTTAATTTCGAGCTGCTCTTGTAAACGAACGGATTCACGAACAAATACTGACGCTGAAGGATATGCAAATTCAGTAAACCCACCTGCTCTAGCAATCACGTCTGATAGCCTTTCACCACGTCTGATGTTATATGTACCTGGAAACTTAACTTCACCTTTGATTTCAATAACTTTTCTTTCTTGCCACTCTGGAGTCGTCAGAATAGTGACCATATCACGACCTTTTAGCTCGAGATTGTCTTCTTGACTGCCATTAATTGCTGCATGAAGGTTAATGGTTTTATGGATAATATCCGATACTATTGACGTAGTATGTGTGCGTGTTAGTTCTGCTCGCTCAATGTAGGCACCTTCTAACAACCCACCAGCGGCTTTAAGCAAGTCGGTTACGTTAGCGTTATTTGTTAAAGGATAAACACCTGGATGGCGAATTTTACCTGCTATAGCGACAATTCTTATGCCTTGTTGTGCGTTACCCTGAAGAGTCAGTTTGGTTACGATAGGATATAATAACTCTTTTCGCGACATCACATTACTGAGCTTGATTAAGTCGCGGTCTTCAAAAAGATTTGATAGCATTTTGGCGACTTCGCTACTGACTAGCGACTGTTCTTCAGATTCTTTTTCACTTAAGACAACGCCCGCAATCTCGTTGGTATATTTTTTTGCTACTGAATTGTCTAATGTTTCGAACCCTACTTTGAAAAGATCTGCATCCAGTAATGAATCACCTTTCAATGCTTCAACTTTATTCACTCGTTTCTTTACTAACGAGTTTAATTCAAAGCGATTTTGAGTATCGTCATTAAAGTTAAATATCATCACTTTATCACGAGGCTGTAAAGCCAGGTTTTGTACAGAATTAGGAGAAGTAATGGCTTCACCTGGGGCAAACTGTAACGTCTCGATATCGCCGTGCTTATTTATTTCTCGAATGATTAAGCCATAATCTAAATCAGCAGATATGAGTAAATCCCCCCAAATTGATGGCATAAGATCGCTAATACGCTGTTGCTTCCATTGATATTTACCAGGGCGAACCAC
>JBLHOI010000125.1:0-6252 GCA_047621375.1 Glaciecola sp. | reverse complement strand
AGGATGTCATTAAATCAAACATTTCTGATAGTCAACATGGCTATCGACGCCGCGCTCGCGTTGCGATTGACGCGCGTAATTCAGATGAAATCAAAATAGGCTTTAGGCAAGAAAAGTCGAATAAAGTTGTTGATATACCTAAATGTGCAGTGTTAACAGAGTCCTTACAAAGCGTGTATGAAAGTGCAGTGAGTCTTATCAAACGTTTACCCAGCGCTTCTGCTATTGGACATATCACCTTGACCGAAGGTCCCGACATCGCACAGGTATGTTTGCATTTAACTAAAAACTTGAGCACTGAATCAGTCCAAATGCTGATGCGAGAACAACAGTCTTCAGGCACTCAGTACATGATTGAATCCAAAGCATCAAAGCTTCTAAATGTGGCTGCATTGCAGGCTGATAATAAAATAAGTGTCGAAGCAGTAAGTGAAGTTGCAAGTGCTGCATTCACGATTTCTGATAGTCCGTCTTTGAATTTAGCGGTAACGGCGAATAACTTTATACAAATCAATCAACACGTAAATAAACAGATGTTAAAGTTAGCAAAAGACTGGTTAAACCCAACATCAGAAGATTGTGTCGTTGATTTATTTTCAGGAGTTGGAAACTTTTCGCTCTATTTGGCGCCACATTGCAAGGAAGTGATTGGTGTCGAAGGTGTTGCCGAAATGGTGCAACAAGCAACAGAAAATGCACAATTAAATGGCATCGGAAATTGTCGATTTGAACATTATGACCTCAACGACTTAGCGTTAAAGGCAACATTGAATATACCCGAAGGTGCCCTGTTTATAGTCGATCCGTCGCGTGCAGGTGCGTTTGAAATCATGAAAGTGCTATCAGTATTTAAGCCGCAAAAAATATTGTATGTTTCTTGCAACCCTACAAGTTTTGCGAGGGACGTTGACGCGCTTCCCAGCAAATTCGAGATTACAAAAGTGCGAGCACTTGATATGTTCCCTTTTACAAAGCATATTGAGATGGTAGCCCTAATAAGCTCAAGGTAAAGTGCACAATATATGGTATCGATAAGAAAAGTTCATCAAAGTAGTCGCCCAACCTTCAGTCAATGGTTAGCCGATTTGGATGTACCTGAGAAAACCAAAGCGAAATTAAGTCAGATTTCAGATAAACCAGATGACCTCTTGATAGGTCAAGAAATGGTTGAAATATTACACGAACTTCATATGGATGATGAAACACTACAAGCCGCATTAGTCTTTCCGTATTGTCAAATTCATGAGTTATCTGAAGACCAAGTTGAAGATCAGTTTGGTACACCAATTAAAGACTTGATTTTAGGTGTTCGTCGTATGGACGCCATTAAGACTCTGCAATCTCGAAATCGTCAAGATGAAAATCACGTCAATAATTTACGTCGTATGCTGCTAAGTATGGTGGAAGACGTGCGCGCTGTAGTTATAAAAATGGCCGAACGCATCTGTACTCTGCATTCCGTAAAAGAGGCTGATGAAGAAACTCGTGTTATCGTCGCGCATGAATGTTCGAGTATTTATGCCCCTCTTGCCAACCGCTTAGGTATTGGTCAACTCAAATGGGAACTTGAAGACCTTTCGTTTCGCTATCTGCATCCGATGACCTACAAACGTATAGCTGAGATGTTGGATGAAAAGCGTCTTGATCGCGAGCAATACATCATTGATATTGTGCAAAAACTACAAGGCTTGCTAGATGACCAGAATATTAAGGCAGAAGTTATTGGGCGTCCTAAGCATATTTATAGCATCTGGAAAAAAATGCAGAAAAAACAGCTCTCCTTCGAAGAGTTGTTTGATATTCGTGCATTGCGCATCGTGGCTGATAGATTGCAAGATTGCTATGCCGCGTTGGGCACTGTGCATACCCTTTGGAAGCACATCCCCAAAGAATTTGATGATTATATTGCGACACCCAAACAGAATGGTTATCAAAGCATTCATACCGTCATTGTCGGCCCACAAGACAAAGCGGTAGAAATTCAAATTAGAACCCAAAAAATGCATGAAGATGCGGAGTTGGGTGTTGCTGCTCACTGGAAGTATAAAGAAGGTACAACTGGCAAAATAGGCGGCTCAGAAGAGCGAGTAAATTGGCTTCGAAAAATTCTTCAGTGGCAAGAAGAACTGGCAGAATCGGGTAATTTAGTGGAGGAACTTCGTAGTCAGGTATTCGACGACCGAGTTTACGTTTTCACACCGAAAGGTGATGTGATTGATTTGCCGCTTGGCTCAACGCCTCTTGATTTTGCTTACTATGTGCATAGCAATGTTGGCCACAGATGTATCGGTGCGAAGGTTAATAAACGTATAGTACCATTTACTTATAAGTTGCAAAGTGGTGATCAAGTAGAAGTTCTTACGGGTAAAAATGCTCACCCAAGTCGAGACTGGATGCATCAAGGTTTGGGTTATGTCTTCTCTGCGCGTGCGAGAGCAACAATTCATTCATTCTTCAAAAAGCAAGATAAAGACAAGAACATCGATGCAGGAAGAGAGCTCTTAGAACGAGAACTTTCAAAAGCAGGCCTTTCTATTAAGCTAGCTGTGGGTGCAATTGATAAGTTTAATGCAAATTCGATTGATGACTTATTTGCTGCTATCGGAGTGGGTGACACACGGGTAATGACGGTTGTGCATTTCTTACTGCACAAGCATGCGCCTCCGCCGACAGCAGACCCAGCAGAGATAACGGTAAAGCCACGTCGAGCAAAATTACGCAAAGGTAATGAGCCGATTATTGCTGAAGGTGTGGGTAATTTACTCAGTCAAATTGCGAAGTGTTGTCAACCTGTCGCGGGTGAGGCTATCCTTGGATACATTACGCAGGGTAAAGGGGTAAGCGTGCACAAAGAAAACTGCGCTCAGTTATGCAACCTTTTAGAGCAGCATCCTGAGCGTCAAATAGATGTATCTTGGGCAATTGAACATCAAACTAGTTTTCAAACTGAGCTAAATGTTTATTGTAATGACAGATCGGGTGTTTTAAGAGATATCACTACGGTGCTATCAAATGAGAAAGTCGGCTTGCTTGGCGTGAATAGTTTAAGTAATAAAAGTCATAACTCAGCGCTGATAAAATTAACTATTGAAGTTATAGATGTGGATAATTTGGCCCGCGTTGTTGATAAGTTAAAACAATTACCGGATGTTAATGAGGTAGCCAGAGATTAAGCCGATGCGATCAAACAATGTCTCACAAAAATTAGCCGTTCAGCAATGATAAACGATCCTATTTTTACTAGTTCAGATAACGCGTTGCAGAAGGCGTTGAACATTCAATTAGAATCCGCCAAACTTGGTTTCGATTGGTCAGAAGTGGCGCCAGTGTTTGACAAAGTGCTGGAAGAAATCGAAGAGGTTAGAGTTGAAGTGTATGCTGATAAACGACAGCAGCAGAAAATAGAAGATGAAATCGGTGATCTGTTATTTGCCGTTGTTAATTTATCTCGTCATTTAGATGTTAATCCTGAAATTGCATTACAAAGAGCGAGTGAAAAATTCACAAAACGTTTTATATTGGTGCAACGATTTGCCGCTGCGCAGGATGTTGAGCTAACCAGTTTGAACATAGAGGCGCTAGAGCTATTTTGGCGAAAAGCGAAGGCAATACTGAGTAAATCGGAGCAATAAACTCAATTTATTCGTCGGTTAATTGATAAAATGTCTATTATTGATACATAGTTACTAGTCAATGAAAATGTGCAAAGCATTCACATCACCAAAGTGGAAGAGGTGGTGCCGAAGACCTACGAGTTTCAGAATAAAGCAACATTTGCTTGCCGTGGCCTCATCCATATATAGATAATCCACAAAAACACTTCGCTTTTCTTCTAAAGTCTGTATAATTCGCGGCCTGCCCAGTTGCACCCACCTTTGGGAAGGTGGTAGATTAACCGGCTCGAAGGGGCTAACAGGTTGATATTAATACACTTTAGGCAGTAATTAGACTACTTAATAGTGAACTTAACTGATAATTTTGGGTGACGAATAAATGAAAACTTTTGTTGCAAAGCCAGAAAGCGTAGAGCGCGACTGGTATGTGGTTGACGCCGCAGACAAAACTTTAGGCCGTTTTGCGGCTGAGATAGCGCTGAGACTGCGCGGTAAGCATAAGCCAGAGTATACTCCTCACGTGGATACTGGTGATTACATTGTTGTAATTAATGCAGAGAAAATTACGGTAACAGGGAATAAAGCGAAGGGTAAAATTTATTACTCTCACTCCGGTTATCCAGGTGGCTTGAAAGAAGCTACTTTTGAACAGCTAATTCAGAAAAAACCAGAAATGGTTATTGAGAAAGCGGTTAAAGGTATGCTTCCAAAAGGCCCACTAGGTCGTGCTATGTTCCGCAAAATGAAAGTTTTTGCAGGTCCAGAGCATACGCATGCTGCACAACAGCCACAATCACTGGACATTTAAGGAGCGAGCAAAATGGCAGATACTCAATATTACGGCACTGGCCGTCGCAAAAGCTCAACAGCTCGCGTATTTCTTCGTCCGGGCACTGGTAACATTATTGTAAACCAGAAGCCAGTTGATGTTTTCTTTGGTCGCGAAACTGCAGTTATGATAGTTAAGCAACCATTAGAACTTGTTGAAATGACTGAAAAGTTTGACCTTTACGTTACCGTTTCTGGCGGTGGTATCAGCGGACAAGCTGGTGCAATACGTCACGGCATTACTCGTGCTCTTATGGAGTTTGATGAAACGTTGCGTCCAGCGCTACGTAAAGCTGGATTCGTTACACGTGATGCTCGTAAAGTTGAACGTAAGAAAGTGGGCTTGCACAAAGCGCGTAAGCGTCCACAATTCTCGAAGCGTTAATTTTTTCGATACGTTGTTCAAAAACCCAGTTCAGGCTGGGTTTTTTTATTTGTATTGAAAAATTAATATCATCCTGAGAATTTTAGTCTGCTTGTATACAAATACAGCTGTTGTAGACAAAACTTGACTTATAACACCATAAATAATGAAATATAATGACTAAATCCTTGTGTTTACTAAGGGTTTTCTTCTAAAATACGCGGCTAATAATAATCGGTTGTGTACAATTATAAATATTGGTTTGATCTAGGTTGTCAGTAAACCATTATTATATGTGAAGCTATTATTTGAAACCCGTCTTTCCAACCCCGGAGAAAAGTTGATGAGCGATGTATCAGTAGATACCAATGAATCAGCAACAAATAACGAACAGCCTAAAAGTAGCGATCGTCGCAAATTTTTAACTGTTGGTACATGTGTTGTTGGTGCGATTGGTGCTGTAGGTGCTGCAGTCCCTTTTGTTGCCTCTTGGCAACCAAGCGCAAGAGCCAAAGCGGCTGGTGCTGATGTACAAGTAGATATTAGTGCTATTCAACCAGGCCAAATGATTCGCGTTAAATGGCGAAGCAAACCAGTATGGATAGTGCGTAGAACGCCAGAGTTATTGAAAAGTTTGAGTGCTATTGATGATCAACTTCGAGATCCGAACTCAGAGCAGGAGCAACAACCTGCCTTTGCTAAGAATGAGTATCGTTCGTTAAAAGCTGAATATTTAATATTGGTAGGTATTTGCACTCACTTGGGTTGTTCACCCCAGCATTTAGCTGATGGTGCGTTTGAAGAGTATGCCGAAGGCGTTGCAGAAGGTTTCTTCTGCCCTTGCCACGGTTCTAAGTTCGATATGGCTGGCCGCGTTTTTCAAGGCGTTCCTGCACCACTAAATTTAGTCGTGCCGCCATATCAGTATGTTGATGATAATACGATTATTATCGGTTCTGAAGCGGAGATTGTGTAATGAATGCATTTATGAGCTGGATTGAGCAACGTATTCCAGTGATGCGCGTCGCAAATATGCACGCAATTCAATATCCAGCGCCAAAAAACATGAATTTTTGGTACATATTCGGTTTCTTGGCGACTATTGTATTGGTAAATCAAATTTTAACCGGTATTTGGTTGACAATGAGTTACGAACCGTCGTCAGAGCGCGCTTTCGCGTCTGTTGAGTACATCATGCGTGAAGTCAACTACGGTTGGTTGATTCGCTACATGCATAGCACAGGCGCCTCAGCCTTCTTTATCGTCGTATACATGCACATGTTTAGAGGAATGATGTACGGCTCATACCAGAAGCCTCGCGAGTTATTGTGGGTGTTCGGTATGCTGATTTATTTAGCACTTATGGCTGAAGCTTTTATGGGGTATGTATTACCTTGGGGGCAAATGTCATATTGGGGTGCACAAGTTATTGTATCGCTATTTAGT
>JBLHOI010000124.1:0-6310 GCA_047621375.1 Glaciecola sp. | reverse complement strand
ACCCAAAGGCACGGCTTTTTTACTTGTTTGGTGGAGCCTAGCGGGATTATTCGACACTAGCGCCTCTCCCTTCGGGTCGCCCGTTGGACGATCAAAATTGCTGCGCAATGTTTGTGTAACCGCTGACCTTTTATGCCCTATGGGTACAACACTGCAAGTGTTGCGCGTACAAAAACGTAAACCATTGATTTATTTAAAAAACATCATTGTTTCAATAATGTAACAATAGCGTTTGTGGCATTTTTCTTAAAAAACCGTATAAAAAATAATTTGAATTTAAAACTCTGGTGCAACAACACGCACGTATCCATTCATAAGCCAATTATATCAAAAAAGGCTAAGTTAACGTGCCATCTTCCCTTTGATTAAACATATTAGTAGCGCTCTCAAATTGATAGATAAGTAAATCAACCAATTCGGTTTGGGTAATTAGATTTGATCTCAACCAATCAGAAATTGCCGATTCACAAAATGCTAGCCAGCCACGCATAGTGAGATCAGCTAGTGGCGAATCATATTTTAAACCACGTAATTCAAGCGCGGTATCAAGCATAACTGTTTGAACACGACTTATCTCTTTCCTAATATCAGGATCACCAGATTGTGTAGACATGAGGTAAAAATGACGAGTTTTGGTAAAGTAATTTGTTAGATCAACTAACATCTCTCTTAACGACAATACTCCCCTGTCAGATGATGCACTAAAGACATCAACAATTTCATCCATTGTAAATTTCATCGTGGCCAGATAATAACCACGACGATCTCCAAAATAGTGATAGAGCAGGCCTTTGGATACCCCCGCACGCAGCGCTAGTTCTTTCATTGTCAATGAATCGAAACGATTCTCAGCAAAGAACACTTGCCCAAAAAGTAATAACTGACGCCTGCGTTCATCGGGGCCAAGACGGCTAATTTTTGTATCTATGCTAGCTACCATGAGGCTTTCACCAAGATTATTGAAAAATGCTTAATGCAACAAAGAATAAACCATATTGACGTAGTGTCAATAGTTGTTGACATTTAGTCAATAACTATTAATAGTATGTCTAATTACAAATAATAGTGTATGAATTATCAAGAGTTAGACAAACGTTTGGAGAGTAAATATGCCCGGTGCTTTTAGTATAGATTCAGAAGAACTTAACATCGCAGCTGAACTACAAAAGCAAGCGAAACAAAAAGCAAGCAAGGAAGGCGTAAGCTATAAGAGAACAATTTGTCAGAGTTGTGATATTGCCTGTAGCGTCGTTACAGAATCTAAAAATGGTCGTGTAATAAAGGTTCGAGCATCCGACAACCCGGCATTTAGAGAAAACATATGCATGAAGGGTATTGTCGCTCCCAAGGGGTTTGCACACCCCGATCGATTAATGAAACCGTTAAAACGAGTAGGCGAAAGAGGATCAGGGAAATGGGAAGAAGTGAGCTGGGAATCTGCGATGCAGGACATTGGCAAAAGACTAAATAGCATTATTGATGAGCATGGGCCCGAAGCTTGGGCTACCTCTACCAGCCAATGGAATACGGCGACTGACCACGGCCTTGGTAGGCGAATAATGAACCATGTGGGTTCTCCAAATTGGATTAGTGGTGTTGCCCTTTGTGCGGGTAATACGGCGGCGGTCAATAACTATACCTATGGCAGGTTTCCATTAGGGGATTTTTACAATACTAAATGTATTGTGCTGATGGGCCATGATCCAAAACGCCATAGCTGGGTACCAATTTATAATATGATTCGCAGAGCCCAAACTAACGGGGCAAAACTTATAGTGATGGACCCACGCAAAAATGAGAGCGCTCATCGAGCCGACATTTGGCTTCCGTTAAAAGCAGGTTCTGACGCTGCTATGATGTTTGGCTGGCTAAAGGTGATTATCGACGAAGAGTTATATGACAAGAAATTTGTGTCTACATGGACGACAGGATTCGAACAACTGAAAGAAAGAGTTAACGAATACCCTCTGGAGCGGGTTGCGAAACTTACTGGCTGTAAAGTAGATATGATAGCCAAAGCGGCCCGTATGTATGCCACTTCGGGCCCCGCGATAATTCCATGGACACCCGTAACCGATATGCAACGCAACAGTACCTCAGCAATCCGTTTGCAAGGAATTCTCAGATCAATCTGTGGCTATTTAGACGTTCCGGGCGGTGAAATCTTGCACGTCCACAATCCAGATTATATTCCCGACAATGTAATTGAGATGCACGATGTTTTAAGCCACGAACAAAAAATGAAGCAACTTGGAAATGAAGATCACCCTGTATTCACCTACCGTGGCCAAGAAGCATTGCGCGAGCCTAGCAAGCGTGTACATGGATATGAATATCCAAATCAAATAACCGGCTGTTATATGGCAACACCCTCAGCGACGTTTCGCGCCATGGCGGGCGAAGGCCCCTACCCTGTAAAGGCATTTTTCTTTTTGGGTAACAATCCTGTGATGAGCTATGCCAATATGCCGCTCATTATTAAAGCAATGATGAACCAAGATTTAATTGTGGCACACGAACAATTTATGACGCCTTCAGCCCAATTAGCAGACTACGTTTTACCTGCTGACTCATGGCTTGAGCGACCATGGCTTACCGATAATTTTGCTTGGATGTCGGTAATTCGTCCCTCTCAAAAATCTATGGAGCCGCCAGAGGAATGTAAAACCACTTTCGAATTCTGGAAAGAGATCGCGGGTGCCATAGGCAAACCTGAGCTCGTACCATGGGCCACATTAGAAAAATTTTATGACTATCGACTGGAAGGTCTAGGTGTAGATTTTGAAACCTTTGCAGAAGAGCACGAAGTTCATTTCGCACCAGCAGAATTTAAAAAATATGAAAAGACAGGTTTTGCAACACCAAGTGGTAAAGTAGAACTTAAGTCTTCTATTTTAGAAGATTTAGGTTTCGATCCTCTACCCTATTTCCGTGAAGATCCACCACACGATCCAGAGTACCCATTAAAATTATTTACGGGGGTACGTGAAGATGAATTCTTCCAAACTGGCCATCGTCATATCCCAGAATTACGTCGACGTAAACCAGAGCCGCACTTATTTATCAGCCCGGGCACCGCAAAAAAATATGCGATTACTGAAGGGGAAACTGTCACATTAGATAACCAGCTGGGCCGTGTTTCAATGGCAGTGCAAATCAAGGACACAATGCCTGATGATCTGGTAAGAGTTCCACACGGTTGGTGGAAGCCTGAAATGGCACAAGGTATTGATGCGGGACTGTCGGGCGCACTAGAATTATCGGATGCACAATTATGTCGCGACGACCCAGACTACCTAGACTTAGAACAAGGTATTCCACACCTAAAAGGTGTCCCTTGCCGTATTTTAAAATCAGCATCGAAAGCGGTGACCTACTAATGGAATTCATCAAATATCGGATCAGTGTATTCAAAGTAGTCCTAGCCGAAAAACTGACGTCATATGCATCACGCGGTAAGCAAGGCTTGTTTAACCGATTTTGCTGCTACATTCTTGAAGGTCTGTTAACACTCGACCCTGCAGATGAATATATGAGTGATGAAATATGTGACGCAAATATAGGTTACGACCCATCTGAATTAGATCGCTATCAGAAAGGGGAAATAGAAGACACCAACAGCGCGGGAGTATAAATTTTTTATTTAATGAGAATTTGACTATTCTTCGAACTAGCGGCTGTGAGTCTTCAAGATACTGATTGGCAGAATACTGACAAACTAACTTAAATAGACTTAGTAAGTTCATATTTAATATCGAGCAATAAAAAACCCATATCTTTCAATGCAGGACTTAATATTTGGTGGAGCCTGGCGGGATTATCCAACTGCGCTCTCACCCTTCGGTTCGACGAGTCGATCAAAATTGATAACGCAATGTTTGTGTAACCGCTGACCTTTTATGCCCGCTGTACAACACTGCTAGTGTTGGGCGTAAAAAATTAACTCTTTTTTTATAATATTATTTACTAATAGAGAGGCATCTAAAATAACTACCGAATGAAATTGCCAATACCTTCTGACTCACTTACATAGTCATTAGCGACGCATTCCCGCCAGCAGCGGTAGTATCGATGCTCACAGTTTTCTCCACGACTAAACGTATTAATAGCTCATTGATATCATTGCTAGTAACAATAGGAATAAGCGCTCCTTTGCGTTCTGAAAATAAACGTTGCATTGCTTTTTCAAGTAATGAGCCATTAGGCATCAATAATCCATTCAGACGATTGTCGTTTAGTAATGGCAAGTCCATCTCGTATGATAACGATACTGCTGCTCCAGTGGGCAGGCCTGCTACGTTTAACGCTTCTAATAACCATTTAACAAAAATATTATTTTCACTATCAGATAGTATTACTAATTCGTTGCCAGTGATTAAGGCCGATACTACTTTGACAATACACTCCGCGACGTCAATATCTTCTGCCAGTATTAATGCCAATGTGCCCCGCGCTTCATAATACAATCGGTTGCTTTCACCGGTAGGACCTGGCAGATTGATAACTGCTTGTACTATTTCCTTTGCGGCGTTAATAACGTTTTCAATAATCAACATCATTGCTTCAATATCTACAATTAATAATTGTTCAGACCTTTCTACTATCGACGTCTTCAAACGCCTAATAACAGACACTTTCTGATGATCTGGATAACTATGCCATTGAGATTGCTGGCCTATTACCCCGCTCAAAAATTTTAATTTGGAAGGGTCGACAGCTGCGGTAATATCCACTTTCTTTGTAATATGATTTTCTGTACTCGTACAATCACTATTAACTCTGACCAATCGTCTAAGATAGTTTGGCCCGCCAGCCTTTGGGCCTGTTCCAGAAAGACCACATCCACCAAATGGTTGAACACCGACTACCGCACCAATCATATTGCGATTAACATAAATATTACCGATTTTGGCTCGTTCACTGATTCGCTTAGAAAATGTTTTTATGCGGCTATGTATACCGAGCGTTAAACCAAATCCTAAGTCATTAATTTGATCAACAACCTTATCGATATCACTCGCCTTATAGCGAATAACATGAACTATAGGGCCGAACACTTCACTTTTTAATACAGACAAGTTACTTATTTCAAATAACGTGGGCGGAAAGAAAAAACCACCCTCGCAACTATCAGTTAATTCACATTGGTATATTAGGCGCGCTCTTTTGTCTGAATTTCTTAAATGATAGCTATGTAATTGTAATCCTGTGAAGGCTACCTCATCAATCACAGGGCCAATATCCGTATCAATATGTGCAGGGTCACCTATCGATAATTCGCGCATGGCACCGCTAACCATAGCAATAATTTTGTCGGCAACCTCCTCCTGAAGAAACAATACGCGTAAAGCCGAACAACGCTGCCCTGCGCTTTGAAAACCAGACATAATAACGTCGTCAACAACTTGTTCAGGCAAGGCTGTAGAGTCAACTATCATCACATTTTGCCCACCGGTTTCTGCTATTAACGGAATCCCAACCTCTTCACGCTTGGCTAAAGCTTGCGATAACCAACGTCCAGTATTTGTAGAGCCAGTAAACATTACGCCACGAATACGACTGTCAACAGCTAACTGCTCACCGATAGGTTTACCAGGGCCAATCACCAACTCGATTACCCTATCCGGAAAACCACACTCTTTCATCATTGCCAGAATAGCTATGGCAACCAAACTGGTTTGCTCAGAAGGTTTTGCAATGACTGTATTGCCAACCGAAAGCGCGGCAATAATTTGACCCAAAAATATTGCCACAGGAAAATTCCATGGGCTAATGCATAGAATGACTCCTAGCGGTTTCTTCTCAGCATGCTTGTAAAAATACTCTGCTTGCTCTGCATAATAACGGCAAAAATCTACCGCTTCTCTTACTTCAGCGACACTATCGGCTAGTGTTTTGCCAGCCTCTTTGATACATAGGCCAAACAAAATAGTGCGATTTTCCTCTAGTTTATCGCTTAACTTTCGAATTAGAATGGCCCGATTCGCCACTGACACCTTTGACCAGTCGCGTTGTGCACCAATCGCATTTATCAATTTCTGTTCGATGTTTACTGCAGTGTCATAGGTAAGCGCGCCAATTTTTTCAAATCGATTAGCAGGGTTGACTACTACAACTTCCTCTTGCGTACACGGCAGTCCACTCCACCATCGCTCCATGGCTTCTTGCAATACCTCTAGCTCATTAACCGAAGTTAAATCTACTCCTGCTGAATTTTCACGCTCTCCGTTCTCATCAAAACTAGCGCTATAAATATCTCGAGGTAATGGGATAGCAATATTGGCGATCTGACTCCAGCTTTTAACTATTT
>JBLHOI010000123.1:0-6342 GCA_047621375.1 Glaciecola sp. | reverse complement strand
GCTAATGCAGATGTTTTTTTATAATAATCATTTAGTTCATCTTGCAATTCTGCAGGGCATTGCCCCCAAGGATAAAAGTGAAAATATTCTTTAATATCTTTTTTCTTAAAGCCTTTAGCAACTTCCGACACGCTTTGTGGGAAGTAACCATCTTGTGTGCCCTTGTTATACAAGTATTGGTGTTTTTTTTCATCATTAAAGAACGTTTGCCAATTGGCATAAATACTTGCCACGGAGGCTTGTTGTATCGGATGATTTTTTAAAACACCAAAGCCAGTTTGACGCAATGACTCAACAAATTTTTGCGGCGCATCAGGTGCGGTAAAATCAACTGCTTCTAATCTCATATTTTCATCAACCTATATCTATTTTAACTTTGTAACTGGATTTTTCCTGCTTGATTTCTATTGAGTAAATCAAACCCATTCAGTTTTCAATTCTATCGCACGTTATTACATCGTGTCTTTTTACTTCTTTTTATTTTCTTACAGTTCAATATTTTACAAACTCAAAGAAATAAAGATGCCGGCAAGTGCTGCACTCATTAAGTTAGCTAATGTGGCAGCAAATACGGCTTTTAGTCCGAGTTGCGCTATTTCTTTTCTTCTTGTTGGTGCTAAAGCACCAATGCCGCCCATCAATATGGCAATCGATGAAAGGTTGGCAAAACCGCACAAGGCAAATGTCACGATAGCTTGAGTAATGGGTGACAACTCGGCGCTATATTTCATAAAGTCTAAATACGCAACAAACTCATTCACGACCACTTTTTGGCCAATGAAACTACCCGCTAAATTTGCTTCGTTCCATGGCACACCAATTAGCCATGCTACTGGTTGGAATACATAACCTAAAATAAGTTGAATCGATAATTCTTCTTGACCAAATACGCCACCAATACCACCAAGCATACCGTTCAGTAATGCAATCAGTGCGATAAACGCAAGCAACATTGCTCCTACATTCACAGCAAGTTTTAAACCTGCGGTTGCGCCGCTAGCAGCAGCGTCGAACACGTTAGTATACTGTTCATTATCAGCTGTAACGTCGCTCAAGCCTTCATTCGTTTTGGTGGTTTCAGGTTCCAACATTTTAGCCATTAACAAACCACCGGGAGCCGCCATGAAACTAGCTGCTAACAAATACTTTAATTCAATCCCCAAACCAGCATAACCGGCCATGATCGAGCCCGCAATTGACGCTAAGCCGCCAACCATAACGGCAAATAATTCTGAACGCGTCATCGTGGGTAAAAATGGTTTAATAATAAGCGGGGCTTCGGTTTGGCCTACAAAAATATTCGCTGCAGCAGACATTGACTCAGGTCTGCTGGTGCCTAGTAGTTTTTGTAATGTCCCACCTATTATGCGAATAACAAAAGACATAATACCGAGATGGTAAAGCACGGCAATTAATGATGAAAAGAAAATGATGACCGGTAACACGTTAATAGCAAATATAAAGCCCAATGACTCATTGCCTAATAAACCGCCGAATAAGAAACGAATACCGTCTTCGCTGTAAGATATAACATTGGCCACATACACCGTTAGAGTATTGAGGAAACTGATACCCCCTTCGGAATATAATATAAATGCACCTAATAAGGCTTGAATAGCAAAAGCGCCGATAACGGTTCGCCAGTTAATACTTTTTCTTGCTGATGAGAATAAAAACGCCATGCCTAATAAAAAGGCGATCCCTAATAATCCTGTCATTTGATTTTCACTTTTTATTTTTATATGTGTTTTTTAAGTAGCGAATCGATCTATATGAATTTAACCGCGTCCGCACTATCGATTTTTTATAATCACAATAAAACAACAATTCTACCGTTTTTAAGATGTTACTGATTTACCGTCGAGTAAATACGAACTTAGCACATCCACCGCCAACAGGTTTTCACCACCGTGGGGCACAATCAAGTCGGCTAACGTTTTGCTAGGTTCAATAAATTTATGATACATCGGTTTAACCGTCTCTTCATACTGTTTTGCTACTGAGCTAATAGAGCGACCACGCTCTTGCGTATCGCGCAGCATTCGTCGCATTAAACATACGTCAAGCGGAGTATCGACAAACACTTTAATATTAAATTGATCAAATAACTGAATTTGTGTCAGTAGCATAATCCCTTCTAAGATAATAATAGGTGCAGGGCTAATAACGTTGAAGTCAGACAGACGAGTATGAGTCACATAGCAATAGCTCGGGTATTGAATGCTATTACCGGCGTTTAATTCTTGTAAATGATGATTTAATAAGTCGTGCTCGAAAGCATCCGGATGGTCATAGTTAGTTTTAGCCCGCTTTGACATTTCGATATGGTCTTGGGCTTTGTAGTAGTGGTCTTCTTGAAGAACGAGAACATCTCGCTCATGTTGACGTAATTTTAACGCTAAATTTTGTGTGAAAAGTGATTTACCAGAACCTGATGCGCCTGATATTGCAAGGATGATTGGTTTTTGCATGGATCTAGTTAGCGCCATTTATAATAGTACTTATAGGATAACCTGTCGGCGCATTGCAATCAATTTAAGATAGTGATAATTGTTGATAAGCACGCTGATATTAATCAAAAAAAAACCCAGCCATAAGGCTGGGTTTTTAGATCAAATTCACGTTAGAACGTGTATTTAACACCTACACGAATTTCCCATAAAGAAGGGGAGCGCGCTACGCTTTGCTCAGATGCATTAAATGACTCATAGACATATTGTCCACTGTCATTTAACGAAGTTTCAACAACACGGTCACCAACGAATGAACCTTGGCGGAAATCGCCCCAGCTATCGTTTATTAAGTTAGTGAAATTCTCAATAACTAAGAAAGCACTTGCTCTATGACTATCCGTGAAACCTGGTAGTTGCTGGCTGATCCTCAAATCAACTTTTGTCCACCAATCGGCATTCTGGCTATTACGACCGACAATTTGTCCACGAGCTAAATTAAATTCGTTTACAAAAGCATCGAATCCAGCAAGGTCGAAATCGGGACCATAAACAACATTAGGATCATTCACTTCGGGTACGTAAATCAACTGACGTGAACTTGATGCATCGTAATCAAACGCATCGTTGTTACCGTAAACGAATGAGTAAGGCTTACCATCGGCTGCAACTGCAAACAAGTTAAAGCGAGTGTCATATCCATCTACAAACTGCGTTTTATAACCCAGAGTAAATGTAAAACGCTGTGGTATCTCGTAATCCGACGTTGCTACTACTGGATTAATTGGGTCGGAAGTGGCAAAGTTTACGTAGTTAGAAAATCCCACTGCGCTAGTCATTGGGTTAGCATCTTCTGCTTTCGTATATGCGTAGGCTAGGGTCGCATCGATGCCATTGTCCCACTGCTTCATGGCGCTTACAGAGAATACCGTGGTGTCTCCATCCTGTCCTGAATTAGTAAGAATAAAATCAGAACCAGTAAAGCGGCGCTCAGTTAACCGACTAGCATACTCAGGACGACCGTCTGGAAGTGTGTTGCCAGTTTCTACTAATAATGCATCAATAACTTTTGCAGAGTCTTTACGCTTCGTATACATCAAATCTGCAGTAATTATATAATCCTGAGAAGTAATATAAGTTGCTCCTACCGCATATTTCCACTCTGAAGGGATCTCAAAATTGGGGTCAGTTGCATTAACGTTGCCGTCACCACCCGTTGAGTTAGCAACGGTGTCAAACATAGCTTGTGGTATATCGTAAATAGGACGACCTTCACCTGATAATGGTGTGTCAAACAAGTTAGTAAAATCAGGAATATCACGTTCACGAGACTCGATGTTAGTTACACCATCGTTTGAATATGCATTTGAAATCCAAACATTTGGGTTTCCACCAGAATAAAGACCAAAGCCACCGCGGAATTCTAAGTTATCTGCATAAGAGTAATTAAAGCCGACACGTGGCTGAAATAAACTGATACCGTCTACGTTGCCAGTATTATCAAAACCATAACGACGCTCAAAGTTAGCATTGTAGTTTGGCTTGTCATCACTGCTATAACTGTCATAGCGGAAACCGACCATTACGTCGATATCGTCTGTTAGAGCGAAATCATCTTGTGCATAAACCGTCGTTGTTGCATAAGAGAAACTTGCACCGGCATCCGCTGGGTTATTCGTACCGGCAGAGTTGTTGTAGTAAATTCTAGCCGGAGTACCTGCTTCAAAATCCGCAATACTGTTAAAACGGTATTCACCGACGGTGTGTTGCATGAATAAATTGAAAATATCTTGACTTTCATATTCGATACCAGCAGTGATTTTGTGGTCGTCAAGAAAGTATGTTGCCGCAAATTTCAAATTGAGAATATCGTAGTTTAGATCGTTTGACTGTCTTGAATCATCAGGGCCGATATAAACCGTACCATTTGAATCTGTTCTGATTTGAGCTTCTGCAAAACCAGAGGAATCAAGAGATGTTTGACGATTATCTAGCTTGCTTTTGCTTGCGCGGAATTCTGTAGATAAGTTATCAGACCAATCAGAATAAACCGAACCAACTAAATACGTAAGTTCAGCACCACGTTCGTAAAAGTGATTAGATAACGATAAAGTAGATGAACCGCCATCAGACTGACTAATACTAAATCCGTCTGCCCAGTTATAAAGAAGCGATGCGCGATGCTGATCAGAAATGTTCCAATCTAATTTTAAAAGCATGTTTTCATCTTCAACTGGCGCACTACCAGGAGTTGTGCCAACATCGTAATTATAAACTCGACTAGCGATTTCAGTAATTTGAGATAAATCATCTGACGTTACGCGTGAACCCAATGCTGCATAGTCGAACAACTGCACACCTTCAATTTTTTGATAAGAACCAAAAAAGAAAAGCTTATCTTCAATTAGAGGGAAGCCAACGTGACCGCCGAAGCGTTTTTCTGTGTAGTTGCCATTGTCTTGCTGGTCGCCGTCGACAGTGTCGCCACGGTAAGAATCGCTAGTGTAGTCGTAAAATATACCGCCAGCCAATTCGTTGGTACCCGACTTTGTTACTGCGTTGATGTTACAAGCAGTGAAACCGCCGTACTGGACGTCAAAAGGAGCTAGTTCTACAGCAACTTGCTGGATTGAATCGAAGGAAAATGGCATACGCTCAGTTGGGTAACCATTGCTGTTTAGACCAAAACCATCGTTCAAGCGAACGCCGTCAAGCGTTAAACTGTTGAAACGAGGACTAGCACCGCCGCACTGAACTGCATCGTTGCGGCTTTCATCGACGTATATTCTTGGGTCGGCACGAATAATATCGTTAATATCCCGGTTAATTGCGGGAGAATTTTCTAAATCGTCTAAGTCAAAAAATGAAGCAGGTCCTGTTCCGCCAAATGCAGCTGTATTCACTGCTGATGCTGTCACTGAGATGACTTCAATACTTGATGCATTTTCCAACGTTAGATCAAGCTCAAATGTTGTACCCAGTTCTAAGAATACATCGTTTATTGTCGTATCTTGGAATGAATCAGAGTCGACCAATAATCTGTAAGGACCACCAACGCGCAAACCGCGTAGGCTGAATGAGCCCGTATTACTGACCGTAACTTCACGAGTTGTGCCAGATGGAATATGGACTACCGTAACTACAGTCCCAGCAGCTGCAACGCCAGCAGGTGTGAGTACTTTACCATTAATTCCTGAGGAGGTTTCTTGCGCCATAGCAGCAGCGGATAAACCTACCGAAAGCGCAACAGCGATGGCGAGGCGACTAAGTTTCATCTTAGCAAACATATTTTCTTCCTAATTAAGTAATATTTATTGAATTTACTGAAGTATTTATTGTCTCGCAACATTGTGTCATTTAAATTACAAAAATGCGACATTTAGTTAAATCCCGAAATAGCGTCCGTCTTTGTTGCCATTTTAGCGGTTTTGTAAAGATAAAAGTACACGAAGTAGCAGCTTTCATAGGTAACAATCCAGTGTTTTAAACTCGGAAAACGCGTATTTTACCAAAAAAAGGGAGCTTCATTTTCATGAAAACATCAGTCACTGATAGAAAATACCTGCGTTATTCACGATAAGCGTGCTTTAAATTCCTCATATGTAAATTCTTTAATAAGATCGAAGGTGCCATTTTTTCTTAGAATACCAATTGCAGGATGCTCCACACCGTTAAAGAAAGTGGTTTTAACCATGGTGTAATGCAGCATGTCTTCAAATACCAGTCTTTCACCTGCTTTTACTTCGTGAGCAAAGCTATACTCCTGGATCACATCACCTGCTAAACATGAATTTCCACCAATTTTATAGGTGAAAGCCTTTTCGTTTGGCATGCCGGCATCTGTAATTTTCGGCCTGTATGGCATTTCCAGCACATCGGGCATATGCGCTGT
>JBLHOI010000122.1:0-6347 GCA_047621375.1 Glaciecola sp. | reverse complement strand
TTCAATGCACTTAGGTTGATTACCGATGATCCGGATAGTTTTCCATCGACAACGTTTAACCGGCCCTTACTGGCAAGTAAACCTGACTCTAGTAGTGCGTCTAGTTTTTGCTTTGATTCTTTAGAAACTAATTCGATGTTTTCTAATGTAAGTCCTCTAATATCCCAGTTTTGAATAGAATTTACCTGACCTTTGATGATTTCAAAACTGCCTTTTAACTCAATAATACGCCAATTATTGGCTTGACTTGAACTGATTAAAAATGTGGTTGGCTTGTCGATGAGCGCATGTTGGTCAGTGATATTTTGCCAAACAGTCTCAATTTTCTCGTCTTGCCATTTAATATTGACTGCCGCCGTCTTGATCCAAATGTTAGGAAGAGTACCCTCCACAAGGGGCTTCTCAACAACAGATTCCTCGGTATCGTTTGACAGCATACCCATGGTAGCTAACAAGCCCTGGGTGTAAATTTTGGCTTTCTGACCGAATAAATGTTGAGTTACTTGTCCAATCGCATCTTCATCTCCGGCGAAGAGTGCTTTAAGCAGATCAAAATCTTCTTGAGGTGCTGTTTTTAACGCTGATACTGAGCTGACAGAGGCCGCTTTGGCCTCTTTTGCCAAGTCAGCAAATTCTACAATGTTTGCTTTATCTATTGTTATTGCTTGTTTGATTTCATCAAACTCTTTTTTGGCTTCCACTAATTTAACCGGGTTTTCGTAGTCAGTTTCTTGCAGTGCTTTTACGCGGTTTTTATAAGCGGTTAACTTCTCTTTACTTGGCAATGCTGCATACTTGTCTTGCAAACGTTGTTGATATTGCTGTATCACTTTTTGTGCTTCTGCGACCGCAGCAGTGGTTTTTAATGGTGACTTCTCTAGTATTTGTTCGACGCTAGGTAAGTCCGCTAAAGTTGGAAAAGGAAAACGTGACGCCTGCACTTTAGGTTGGACGTAAACGGCACCTGCACTTGTGCGTTGAGTGTCAAACTCGATATCTTGCATAATGAGTTCATTAACGATCAGTTTATTCTTTAATAGAGGCATAAAATCAACATCGGCTTTCACTTTTGCCACTTCAAGTCTATTACGTATAGGATTCCGGTTATCAGTGGCTTGTAGTCGAGTCAATGTTAGGCTAAATGGAAAAATACTATGCTCTGCGGAGTCGATGTTGACCTCTGCGCCAGAGGCATCCCCAAGCGCATTGGCAGCAAGCGTTTTTAGGAGGGTATCAGCGAATATGAAGTACAGAATCATAATAACTGCAACAGTGCCCAGAGGAATAGACAGCCACAGAGATAAATGGCCTTGTTGGGTCAGTAGTGATTTTGTAGAAAAACGGCGCTTATACATAACATAATCCTTATTGTGCAGGTTAAAGAGCACCATTAATTTACTCACGAAATACGGAAGAAAAAAAGGTATTTAACTGCGATGAACAACCTCGCTAAAATTACGTATAAGTAATTATAGCTGATAAGCCTGATGCAG
Organism: Glaciecola sp.; assembly: GCA_047621375.1. GTDB lineage: Bacteria > Pseudomonadota > Gammaproteobacteria > Enterobacterales > Alteromonadaceae > Glaciecola. Next base: position 4,854 of record JBLHOI010000122.1, on the reverse strand, counting down.
CCTGTGAAAACAGGGCCTAGTTTGTGTGTTTTGAGCGTAAAATTAAGCGCTTAAATAACGTGAATAAACGCCTGATACTTTGCTTAAAGAAGTCATGTAGTTTTTTTATTCACAAAGGTGGTTTTTCATTGCAATTAAGCTTATCGTACGCGAACTTTTTAGGCTGTAAAGTATACACAGCATAAGTACCAAGTAATAGTAACAATAAAACTGTGAGGCGATCCAATGTTAGTGAGCAATACCATCAATAATACCTGTCCGATCCGACAGAAAATTCGCGAGTTTTACCGTATCGGTGAATCAGAGGCTATTGATCATATTTTACCGGAAGCAGAGGTAAATATGGCTGCTCGCTCACGTGCATGGGAACGCGCTCGGACAATGGTTCTGCAAATTCGTCGTGAGCAAGAAGGTCACGGCGGTGTTGATGCGCTGTTAAATGAATTTTCGTTATCCACAGCAGAAGGGATCGTCCTAATGTGTTTGGCCGAAGCATTGTTGCGTGTGCCAGATAAACATACACAAGAAGAGCTTATTCGAGATAAGCTTTCAAAAGGAGAGTGGACACCTCATTTGGGCAACAGTGATTCACTTTTCGTTAATGCTTCAGCGTGGGGACTATTGTTAACTGGTAATATGGTTAACTATGCCGACAAACGTAAAGCTGAGCAGTTCGGATTACTTAAAAAGACAATGGGTCGCCTCGGTGAACCTGTGATACGTCGCGCAATGAAAATTGCAATGAAAGTAATGGGTCGTCAATTCGTTATGGGTGAACGTATCGAAGATGCTGTTGAAAGAGCGGCTAAAAAAGAGACCCAAGGTTATGTTTATTCTTACGACATGTTGGGTGAAGGCGCTAGAACAGGTAAAGATGCAGAGCGCTATTATCAAGCCTATGTAAAAGCTATCGAAGTCATCGGTAAAGCAGCTAAGGGGCGCGGACCACGAAAGAGTCCAGGCATATCAGTCAAGCTTTCAGCTATTCACCCGCGCTACGACTTTGCTAAATATGATCGTGTTATGGAAGAAATTCCTGCACGACTAAAAACCTTATGCCTAATGGCGAAGAAGTACGATATTGGTTTAACTGTAGATGCTGAAGAGTCAGAGCGCCTTGATATATCCTTGGATATTATTGAAAAAGTATTTAGTGACCCCGATTTAGAGGGTTGGGATGGCTTTGGTTTAGCAGTGCAGTCATATCAAAAACGAGCTATCTTTGTCATTGAATGGTTGCGGGAATTAACGCTTAAAGTGGGCCGTAAAATGATGGTTCGCTTGGTCAAAGGTGCGTATTGGGATACTGAGATAAAGCATAGTCAGCAAGGTGGTTTTGACGATTTCCCCGTATTCACTCGTAAAACTTCTACTGATGTTTCATACCACGCATGTGCGAATAGACTGTTGGCTTATCGTGACAGTATCTATCCGCAGTTTGCAACACACAATGCTTACACTGCGTCAGTTATTATTGAACTTGCAGGCGACGATAAAGAAGGCTTTGAATTTCAGTGCTTACATGGAATGGGTGACTCTTTATACGACCAAGTGGTTACTAAAGACAAAATTCAATGCCGAGTTTATGCGCCCGTTGGTGTCCATGAAGAGTTGTTAGCTTATTTAGTTCGCCGCTTACTAGAAAATGGAGCTAATTCATCGTTCGTAAACGCGATAGTTGACGATAGTCAGCCAGTTGAACAGCTTCTTGAGGATCCTGTTGAGCGCACCCAGCGTTTGCTGGTTCGCGAGAATAAGCAAATTGTTATGCCAGTAAATTTGTATGCGCCAAGCAGAGCAAATTCACGTGGCTTTGACATTTATGATTTGAACGCGACCCAAGACTTATCCTTTAGACTAGAAAAATGGTTTGAAGAGCACATAAAAGCGCTTGGTGATGTAGAAGAAGCTGAAAATCAGATCATCGTTCGCAACCCAGCGCTGCTGAGTGAGATCGTAGGTACTCATCAGGTTCATAGCAAAGAAGATATGCTAGCTATGCTTGAACGCACAACTAAAGCTGCGGAATCTTGGTCAAAAGTGCCGGTTGATGAACGAGCCGATGTACTAATGCGCATTGCTGGCATTCTTGAACGTCACATGGACGAGCTAATTGGTCTGTGTATTAAAGAAGCGGGCAAAATTACAGTAGATAGCGTTGATGAAGTCCGAGAGGCTGTAGATTTTTGCCGTTATTACGCTGTTGAAGCAAGACGACTTGATCCTAAAAACCGTTTGCAATCTCGCGGCGTTGTGCTTTGTATCAGTCCTTGGAATTTCCCTCTTGCTATCTTTGTTGGGCAAATAGCCGCAGCATTAGTCGCTGGAAATACAGTGATCGCCAAACCAGCTGAGCAAACAAGTTTAATCGCGAAGCGCGCTTTAGAATTAATGATATCGGTAGGCTTACCTGAAGATACGGTTAACATCGTCATTGCAGATGGCCCTGATGTTGGCGACGTACTTCTACCAGACAAGCGTATCCAATGCGTTATGTTTACGGGTTCAACGCAAACAGGCTCACTGATATCACAAATATTAGCGGCTCGTGGCACTGAACAGGTTCCATTGATTGCAGAAACAGGCGGTCAGAACTGCATGATCGTAGATTCAACCGCACTTCCTGAACAAGTGGTAGATGACGTGGTTACCTCAGGATTCCAAAGTGCAGGTCAGCGTTGTTCAGCTATGCGCGTATTGTTTGTTCAAGAAGATATCGCTGATGTCGTTAGCGAAATGATTGTAGGTGCGATGAAAGAGTTATCACTGGGTGATCCTTCTTTATTATCGACAGACATTGGTCCAGTTATCGATAAAAAAGCATTAAAAGCACTCAATGAGCATGTTGAATATATGCAAGAACATGGAAAATTAATACACAAATGTGAGTTGCCTAAAGATGACGGTAACTTCTTTGCACCGCACTTTTTTGAAATAGATAATATTGATATATTGAAAAAAGAAGTATTCGGACCTTGTGTGCACTTGATCCGCTTCAAAGGCAAAGAAATAGACAAAGTCATACAGCAAATCAATAGCACAGGTTTTGGTTTAACGATGGGTGTGCATTCCCGTATTGAAGAGAGAGCTTATGAATTGGCGCGTCTCTCCAGAGCCGGTAATGTATACATCAACCGCAACATGATTGGTGCAATCGTTGGTGTTCAGCCATTTGGTGGACGTGGTTTGTCAGGTACAGGCCCTAAAGCTGGTGGACCAAACTATTTACCACGTTTGATGAAAGAAAGAGCGACACCAAAAGTGGCGTCGCAAGTTGAAAATTACGCTGACGATAAAGCAATTCAGAGTGATGCAGCTGCGGTAACTGAAGCTAATAATCTAATGGATTCGGCAATAGCGGTCGAAAACAAATGGCGCTTAACACCGCTAAATGACCGTATCTCGTTTGTACGTCAATTATTAGCAAAAATTGCGAATGTAGAAATTGTTGAAGAGCTTGCCGAAGATTTAAATAAAACACTGGCAACTGCTAGAACGCAGTTGATTGCTATTGAGCGCAGATTGCGCAAGCCGGTCGAACTGCCTGGTCCTACCGGTGAATCGAACACTTTGCATCTGGAGCCTCGAGGTGTGTTGGTGTGTTTTGCCGATAAAGACGTTACTTTTGAATATTGGATGCTTTCGATTGTAACTGCGCTAGCAACAGGTAATTTAGTTATTTCAGTCGTATCAGACTTGTTCTACGAAGAAGCCCTGACTTTCAAAGAAAAATTGGCTAGTACAGGTGCGCCAAAGTCAGTTTTCCAAGTGGCAAATTTATGTCACCTTGAAGCTTTATTAATGAACAAAGGTTTGGCTGGTGTTGTGGTCGACAGTCGTACAGACCGAAGTGCCTATATTTCTGCGAAATTAGCAGAGCGACAAGGTGCAATTTTACCGGTTATTACTGCGGAGTATAACGATAACTTAATCCAACGCTTGGTTACCGAAAAAACAATCAGTATTGACACCACTGCATCTGGCGGTAACACGTCGTTGATGACGTTGGTTGAAGATGACGATTAAGAAGTAGAATGACTGAGTTGAGCAGGGTAAAACCTGCTCAACATTTTTGGTTAAAACACCCTAAAACACCCACAGGGAATCCTCCAGATTACTGTAAGCCTTTGTGCGCTGGCATGGATAACTTCGTTACTATCGCAATAGCGCGAACGGTGAATGCGACGACACAGCCAAGGCCTATGGCATAGAAACCGATAATACCTAATAGGTTGAAACAGATACAATAAGCTATAGCGCCGCACAATGACGCCGTAATATAAATTTCCTTTTGAAACACCACAGGGACGTCATTCAGGATAACGTCGCGAATGATCCCACCTAAACAAGCGCTAAATACGCCCATTATAACAGCGACAGGAATTTCAGCTCCTAGGCTTAATGCTTTTTCAGCTCCTAAAACACTGAACAGTGCCATACCGACGGCATCTGCCCATAACAACGCGTTTGATTTACGCGATATTTGCTGAGTAGCGAAATAGGTTATGACTGCAAAAACGCTGCAGATAACAACGTAATACCAATCGACTAACCAAAAGACAGGCACGTCTAATATAACGTCGCGCAAGGTGCCTCCACCAATCCCAGTGACGTTGCCAATAAAAACAAACCCCACCCAATCCATTTTTTTCTTAGCCGCTAACAATGCACCGGAAACCGCAAATGCAGCTGTACCGGCAATATTGATGACGAGCAAAAACGTTAGCATTATATCAACCTTTTATGTATCGGTTATTTTGGATAGATTCACCTGCAAAATCGTCGCATGGTTGAACGGATATGATTGGATCTGCTTCTTTTGGCCCAATTGGGCCTAATAACAAACCAATGGTA
>JBLHOI010000121.1:0-6366 GCA_047621375.1 Glaciecola sp. | reverse complement strand
ATTCAGTGACGACGGCACGGTATCGTTAGCGGGTTTATCATTTTCGACAGATGGTTCAATGGCTGCCTATCAAACGTCAACGGGAGGCAGTGACTGGCGTCAAGTCTATGTTATGAATACCGAAACCAAAGCGTTACTTAGCAATACATTGATAAACGTTAAATTTAGTGGTTTGTCGTGGTACAAAAACGAAGGTATCTATTACTCAAGTTATGATAAACCAGAGGGGTCAGAACTCAGTCAGAAAACCGATCAACATAAACTGTACTATCATAAAATTGGCAATAACCAAGCCGATGATCTTAAGATATATGGCCACAACGATGCTGAAAAACACCGCTACATTGGTGCTCAAGTCAGTGAAGATGATCGCTTCTTAGTGGTATCTGCGGCAAACTCAACCTCAGGTAACCGTGCATTCTTGAAAGACCTTTCTAATCCGAATAGTGGTTGGCAGGCGATTACCGAAACAATAGATAGTGATGTTTCGATGCTTACCAATAAAGGTGACAACCTTTACTTAGTGACTAACCACAATGCGCCAAATAGTAAAATTGTTGTGGTAGATGCGAAGTCACCGAGTGTTGAGAATTGGAAAGATCTAATCCCGCAAACTGAAAATGTATTATCGCCTAGCACTGCTGGCGGGTATATTTTTGCAGAGTATATGGTGGATGCGATTTCTAAGGTCTATCAATATAACTTAGAAGGTAAACAATTACGTACAATTGAGATGCCAGGCATCGGTTCTGCTGGTTTTGGTGGCGACAAGTTAGACGTAACAACTAGTTACTACACATTTAGCAATTACATAACACCACCCTCTATCTACTCACTAGATATTGCAACCGGTGAGTCGACACTATTTAACAAGCCAGCGTCGACGTTTGACGGTTCTACATTTGTGTCTAAGCAAGTGTTTTACAAATCGAAGGATGGTACCGAAGTGCCGATGATCATTACGCATCGTAAAGACACTGAACTGAACGGCAAAAACCCAACAATGCTTTATGGTTATGGCGGATTTAATATAAGTTTAACACCTAGCTTTAGCTCTACAGTTGCGGCTTGGCTCGAATTAGGCGGCGTCTATGCAGTACCTAATATTCGTGGCGGCGGCGAATACGGCAAAGCATGGCACAAAGCGGGTACACAAATGCAAAAGCAGAACGTATTTGATGACTTTATTGCCGCCGCTGAGTATCTTATTGAAAACAACTACACAAGCAGCAATTACCTTGCCCTGCGCGGCGGCTCTAACGGTGGCTTGTTAGTCGGCGCAGTCATGACCCAGCGTCCAGAATTGGCAAAAGTAGCTTTACCTGCGGTTGGTGTATTGGACATGTTGCGCTACCACACATTTACTGCCGGTGCCGGTTGGGCTTACGATTACGGTACGTCGGAGCAAAGTGAAGAAATGTATAAGTACATCAAGGCTTATTCACCAGTTCACAATGTGAAGTCAGGTGTTGAATATCCGGCGACTATGATCACAACGGCGGATCATGATGACCGAGTGGTGCCTGCACATTCATTCAAGTTTGCTGCCGTATTGCAGGAATTCCAAGATGGTTATAATCCAGTACTTATCCGCATTGAAACTGATGCCGGTCATGGTGCAGGAACACCAATAAGCAAAACCATTGAGCAGTATGCTGATATTTATGGTTTTGTGTTGTATAACATGGGTATTGAGAAGTTAACATTAAGATAACTGACTCTTAATGGTGCGCTTGAAAAAGCGAGTTTAAAGACCTTGTGACAATTTTATGGGCACATCTCGTTAAATTACGACGTTGTGCCCATAACTTCAAGCGTAGGTCGTTTTTATGGATGGTGTCGACTGTTAAGCACGACATTGTATTCACTCAATTCAGTTACCAACACACCAATATGTATTGTATTTCTATTTTAACACTACGGAGTTAAAGACTGTTAGAATGCTAGAACGCCTCTATATCTTTTATTAAGAAAAGTACTAGCCAATGAAATACATCTCACTGAAATCGACCGCATATGCATTGGCCTTGGTCATAGCTTCAGTTTTCTTTATTACTTACTTAACTCTCCCCAGTATGCCCGACCTACGAGAGTATGTGCTTAAGGCGCAAAACTATGATGTTGAGATCATGCGCGATGGCCTGGGTATTCCTCATATTTACGGCAAGAAAGATGTTGATACCGCATTTGGTCTGGGTTATGTGCAAAGTGAAGACGACTTTGAAACGCTTCAGTCGGTGTTACTCGCAACTAGGGGGGTATTGTCTGCTGACATAGGATACGAAGCTGCTCAGACAGATTTTGTCGTCCAGTTTATGGGTGTATGGGACGCTGTTAACAAAAATTATGACAAACAAGTACCAGATAAAATTAAACAGATAGCACAAGCCTATGCGGACGGTGTAAATCTTTATTCTGCAGAAAATCCAGAGCTTGTCAGTCGTTATTTTTTACCTGCAACCGCCAAAGATATTGTCGCGGGTTTTACGTTTAAAATGCCCATGTTTTATGGATTTGATAAAATTCTAGGTGACTTAGTTAACTCTGTTGAGGCCCTTGAATTTGCCTCGTCGCAAAATGAACTTATTTGGCAGCCCGCCAAAGCATTGCCTATTGGCAGTCAAGGTATTGCCATCGCTCCGCATCGTTCAGAAGATGGGCTCACTCATTTATTAATTAATAGTCATCAACCTCTTACTGGCCCGGTCGCTTGGTATGAAGCGCGTTTGCATAGCGATGAAGGTTGGAACATGGTTGGTTCTACATTCCCTGGTGCACCCGTTATTATTCATGGGCACAATGATAACTTGGGTTGGTCAAATACAGTGAATAAACCGGATTTAGTCGATATTTACCAGTTGACGATTAATCCCGAAAATGACAATCAATATTGGTTAGATGGAAGCTGGAAAGCGTTTAACATAAAAATCGCTAAAATGACTGTAAAATTGTTCGGCCCGTTGAGGTGGACCTTTTACAAAGAAATCAAAGTATCCGAACATGGACCGGTGATGGAAACTGATAAAGGTTTATTTGCCCTGCGTTGGTCAGGCATGAACGAAGTTGGCACCTTACAATTTATGTTCGCGGCAAATAAAGCCACTAACAAACAAGAATTTGAAGATGCATTGAAATTGAATACCATGCCCAGTATAAATTTTGTATATGCAGATAGGGCTGGAAATATCGCACACTATTACAATGCGAAGTTTCCGAAACGCATCGATGGATGGCAATGGGATAAAATTCTACCAGGCGATCGCTCTGATTTAATTTGGACCGAATTTCATGATTTTTCAGTGATGCCAAAAACCGTCAATCCGAGTTCTGGGTTGGTTTATAACGCCAACAATACCCCTTGGATAGCGACCGATGGCGATGACGACGCAAAAGAAAATGAATATCCTGAGTCAATGGGAATTGAGACCTCTGTCACTAACCGAGTATTACAAATTGAAGAAAAATTAAAAGGTGTAAAAAAAATATCAAAAGCACTTTTTAAGGAAGTGAAGTACGACCTTTCATATCATCCAAAGTCTTATCAAATCACTGCATTCCAGACATGGCTAAGGCAACAACCGAGTGAGGGCTTAAGCCAAATTGAACTCGATGCACTTAATGCCTTGCGCAACTGGAACTTTTCAACGCATAAGGATAATGAGCAGGCTGCGCTTGCCGTTTTGACGATGACTCCTATACAAAAAGCGGGTGGTGCACCAGTAGACATGCAAGAAATTACTCAAGCCTTCAAAACAGCGGTAGCTCAACTAGTAAAATATCAGGGAAGTTATGCCGTGCCATACGGGGAGGTATATCGCTTACAACATGGTGAAAAAAATCTGCCAATTAGTGGGGGCCCTGATATTTTACGAGCGGTTTATGGCCTTGAAATGGACACCAATGGCCAAATTGAAAATATTGCGGGTGACGGTTTTATGATGTTTGTGTCTTGGGATGAAAATGGTGTGGTTGAAAGCGAGGCTATTCATCAGTATGGCTCCGCTACTAAGGACAGCACCTCAGTGCATTACAACGACCAAATGGACATGTTTGTTGCGCAAAAAGAGCGGCTAGTCTTGTTTGAACGGGCAGCATTAGAAAAGCAGGTAAAGCGTCGGTATCGACCAGGTGCTCAAGAAGATTGAGCAATAAATAGGGTCTGTTCGTAATCGTCTGTTATTGGTCTAAATTCTAGCTTGTTGCATAGGCTTTGCATAAGGTTTACTCTTTCCACGATATCAATTTGTTGCCTAACATTAAGAATGGTCCCATGCCTCGATTAGTTGCTGTTTTTAGTAAACAACGCTTATTAATTTACTTAGCTATTTTATGCAATATCATTTTTTCTGTTCATGCCAGCGCGCAATCCATTCCTACTTTTAACGTCGCTAAAGAATATCAAACCGGCGAAGTCAAACTAGACGGGGAGTGGGGTTTTTATTGGGGCGAATGGTTGCCATTAGACGAGATAGATAGCAATAAGCACCTAATCCAAACTATTCCTAAGTTGGATTTTTTAAGGAATCTTGTCAAAGATGATGAGGGTAATTCGCAGCCCTTTGTATATGGCCACGGCACTTATCTTCTGAAAATTGATGGACTACAGGGATTATTTCAACAACCCGCTATTCACATGCGCAGTGTCAGTGATGCATGGCAAGCTTGGTGGGTAAATGCCGATGGAAGCAGTCGATTCCTTGGTGAGTCAGGTAAAATATCCAGAGATGGTAATAGCCAGCAACATCGCTATAGAACGACAATCTTAGATTTACCCGCCGATAGTAGCAAAGGCACCTTGGTTATTTACCTATCGAGTCATACGTATAGCCGAGCAGGTTTATTCGCTGTGCCAGTGATACAAGAACATGAGCAAGTAAGTCGAGGTATCTATATCGATTTAGCGGTTAGGATCTTACTTATTGGTGTTGGTCTTTTTGTGGTTATGCAAAATCTGATTTTTTATGTTCAGCGCCCAAAGGAAAAAACATTAATTTTGTTAGTTATATTCGGCCTTGCCGGATTAATGAGAGCCTTAGTATCTTCCGATTATTTTTATGTGTTCGTAGGAGACTCCAGCCATTTTTATATTATTTCTAAACTTGAATATTTACTGATTATTTGGCCAGCGATAGCGGGCGTGCATTTCTTCGCAAATCTTTGTCCGTTTAAAGGTGATAAACAGTTTATACAATTTAATTATGGCCTATTGATACTGACTATTATGGCAACTTGGTTGTTACCTATGCAAACAGTTACGCTCTATTTGTTTGTATATCAGACTGTCTTGTTATTTATTGCGGCCAGTGTTCTGCTGATCGTTGCTAATGGCATTATAAAAAGAATGCCGGGCTCGCCGTCGTTAATGATGAGTCTGTTGCCGTTAATATTGGCAGTTTGTAATGATATATACGCGACTTATGCCATCCAATATAATTTGTTTGTTACTGAGTATGCTTTGTTTTTATTCTTTTTCATGCAATCTCAAATTCATGCATCACATTATTTGACTGCGTTGGAAACCGCCGAACACCTGAGTAGCCATCTGCAACAAGAAATTAGTCTTAAAACTGAAGAGTTATCTGTTCGTAATCAAATGCTTGAAACTAGAACTGTCAATTTAGAGCAGCAACGAAATAAAATAAAAGAGTTGTCAAAAATTGATCATCTAACTGGATTGTTTAATAGACAAACAGTAGATGAATACTCAAAAACACAGTTTAAACACAGTCAGGATAATCAACTTCCGCTATCTGTTATTATGATGGATATAGACAACTTTAAGGGTGTAAACGATAAATTTGGACATGGAGTCGGCGACGATTGCCTGAAATTTGTTGCTGTTTACTTACTTACTAGCGGGTTGCGGAAGGTCGATATTATTGCCCGCTATGGTGGTGAGGAAATATTAATAGTATTACCTAATACTGAGTTAGTAGCGGCCGAAACTATAACCAGGCGTATTTGTGACGGACTCAGTCGTAAATCAGTTTTGGGCGATCATGCCCCAATAACATTAACCGCAAGCTTTGGTGTTGCCGAGCGAAGCAGTAGCGATGTAAATCGCATTGAAGATCTCATCGACGAAGCAGATAAGGCTCTTTATAAGGCAAAGGAAAACGGAAGAAACAGGGTTGAAGTTGCAGACAAGCCGAGAGAATAGATTCCAGTTAAGCTAACAGATAGTTTCTTTAGATCACCAATGGGGCTCGGTAAATTTTATGCTCGGTAATTTACTAGACTTCGTAATAATATGCTAAAAGAATGATCCACATACAATCTGCATGCTATTATTTCATTACGTTTTATCGAAACCCAACTAAGTGTTATGTACGACATTCCCCAAATTGATTTAAAAGGCAAAGTATC
>JBLHOI010000120.1:0-6450 GCA_047621375.1 Glaciecola sp. | reverse complement strand
TCTTTACCGCGTTTTACTACTCCTTGGACTATTGAGAGTAATCGAAAAAAGCTAAATGCGATATAGAACTGCCAATTGTCTATCTTCTCGATACCGGCCCGTTCGCAGTAAAGTGCAACATATTCTGCCTCACTCGGTATACCCAACTCTTCTCTGTGCACACCACCCAAGCCGGGCACATTACCCATACTTGCAGGTAACCTCAATTGCATACACTGATAAGCTAAGTCTGCATAAGGGTGACCAAGGGTTGATAGTTCCCAATCAAGGATCGCACATAGGTTTTGGCTATCATGCGAAAATATCATGTTGTCCAAACGAAAATCACCATGCACAATCGATATTAAACCATCATCATCCGGTAAATTTTCACCTAACCATTTAATAAGAAAATCTGCGTTATGATTTTCTTCCGTTTTGGCGGCAACATATTGTTTTGTCCATCTATCTAACTGACGAGCAAAATAGTTACCCGGACGACCAAAGTCAGCTAGACCAACATCTTCTGGGTTGAGACTGTGTAAACTCACTAATGCTAAATTCATTTGATCGTATATCTTTGCACGTTTTGAATTCGGTGACTCGCCAAAACAGGGACGTTCATCTAATGTCGCTATTGCGGCATTCCAGAATATATCACCAGACACAAAGCTCATTATAAAGAATTGGCTACCAATAATCTCGTTGTCGGTACAAAGGTGTATCGCTTTTGGCACAGGCACATTGCTTTTTTGCAACGCAGAAATAACCTTATATTCACGATCCACAGCGTGAGCTGATTTTAGCAAATTTCCGAGTGGTTGTCGGCGTAATACAAATTCGCCTGTTGTTGTTGTCAGTTTAAAACTTGGATTAGATTGGCCCCCAGCGAATTTTTCGAGAGTTAATAACTTACCCACCTCAGGCACATTGCTATCGCAATATGCTTGAAGTGCCGTTAGGTTTGGTGTGATTTTAAAGCTCATCAATTTTATTTACTGATTTTTAACTGACATTTGCTGAACTAAATTCCGACCCAATTGCATCATGTGCACTTGATCGGGGCCATCAGCTAAACGAATAGTTCGCGCATAAGCTAGTTTTTCACTCAAGGTTGTGTCTTGTGATGTGCCTTCTGCACCATGAATTTGAATCGCTTCATCAATAACTTCACAGGCCATTTTAGGCGCAACAATTTTAATTGCGGCGATAATATTTTTTGCAACTTTGTTACCGTACTTATCCATATGGTCTGCTGCTTTTAACGTCAGTAATCTAGCCTGTTCAATTTTGCAATACATCTGCGCTAAACTTTCGCGTACAGACTGTTGTTTACTCAAAGGTTGACCAAAAGCAATGCGTTCCTCAACACGAGCACATGCTTCATCTAATGCTCTTTGAGCGCAACCAATTAAGCGCATACAATGATGAATTCGACCAGGACCTAAACGACCTTGAGCAATTTCAAACCCTTTACCTTCACCCACCAGTAGGCTACTTACTGGAACACGCACGTTTTCAAAAAGTATTTCTGCATGACCAACGGGCTGATCGAGATAACCCATTGCTGACATAGGACGAACGATAGTCACACCCGCAGTATCTAAAGGTACTAAAATTTGCGACTGCTGCTCGTGTCTGGCAGCTGTTGTATCGGTTTTACCCATCACGACCATTATCTTACAATTTTCGTTCATTGCGCCGCTGGTATACCATTTTCTGCCATTGATAACATACTCATCACCCTCACGCTGAATCGAGGTTTCAATATTGGTTGCATCAGAAGAGGCCACTGCCGGTTCTGTCATTGCAAATGCTGAACGCAGTTCGCCATTGAGCAAAGGTTCAAGCCACTTTTTTTGCTGCTCTGAGTTACCATATTTTGCCAATACTTCCATATTGCCTGTATCAGGAGCGCTACAGTTGAATACTTCTGAGCTCCACAATACGCGACCCATCAATTCACAAAGCGGTGCATATTCAAGGTTAGTTAACCCTGCGCCATATGGCAGATATTCGCTTGGTAAAAATAAATTCCATAAACCAGCTTCTTTTGCTTTTGCTTTCAGGTCATGCATCAATTGCGGGGTGACCCATGGATTCTCGGATTGATGCACCAAGTCGTGGTATATCGCTTCATTTGGATAAATATGTTCATCCATAAAAGCCTGCAGTTTATTGATCAAATTTTGCGTTTTTTCAGTGTAATCAAAGTTCATCGTCGCCCCATGTTTAAGCTGGTTATTCAGTTTACTAACTGTATGTAATTAATGATTTATGCTCAGGCAAATCTAAATGCCCCACATTATTGAAACTGCTTAGTTGAATACCATCACGATTAAAGAAAAAGTGATTGATACTGGTGTTCTTAATTTGCAAATTGAAATTAACGGTTTTATCTACTGTTAATCCCAACATATTCATCATCGTTATCGCAATTGCGCCACCAGAACTTGCCACCAAAACATTCTTAGCATCGGATGCACAAATACGATCTACAGCCCCTGCTACCCTTCCCGTAAACTCACCCCAAGATTCAGGCAAGTCGTTACCAATTTCTTGTTTAGACCAAGCAAACATCGCATTTTTGAGTAAGCGATAAAATTCGGCTCTTGGTGCGTCTTCTGCGGGACGCATCGAATGATTAACCCTTAAAAAAGCGCTCACGACTGCATTAAAATCAAATTCATTCCAACCCGAGTCAATCACAACAGGTATCGCCCTTTCGCTACCTTTTTGAATACCTGCCGCCGTTTCTTTATGCCTACGCATATCACCGGTTACAACGCTATCAAACGCAATGTCACGCTGCGCAAAGTACTGCCCTAACAACAACGACTGTTTATGTCCGATGTCGCTCAACTTGTCATAGTCTGCTGCGCCAAAAGATGCCTGGCCGTGCCGTACGAGATATAATTGAGCCATATATTGTTCCTTTAATTTGTAGTCAAAAGGTTATGTTCTTTGCTCGCATAAGGGTAATTGATTGTTTTGATATAGAGTTATTCACAGATTGTATGGAAAACCGTTTAAGATCAATTTTATACCAGCAGTATTGGCTTTCCACCTTATCCACCAATTAATAATTTAACTGATGACGAAGCCGGTACCGCCTCAAATTTGCAGTGCCAAGAAATAAAATATTCATCGTTAGGTAAGTTTATGGCAAATGTTTTACTTCCAGCATTTGAATGACCCGCATAGTAGATAACATCATAAGAAGCTCTGTAGCCGAACAGTTGGTCTTCATATCTTTCAATAGCGCCGATCACAATATCAATCGGATTCGTTTTTATCTCCATCCAAGCAAAATCTGAGGGCTGATAATTGTCAGAAACTAAGGCTTCGGCGGGTAAATTCAAATAGCTAGCAGCTACGAACAACGATTGAATATAACGGATTACCGCTAAGTTTCGCTTTTTCGTACTCTTCTTTTCCCATGTCGACAAGATTGAACTCTGCGCCTAAAGGCTTTGTTCCAAATTCCGTCAGGAAAGGTTTGTCATTAGCTAACCGATCCCAGCCACCATCATTAATCTTGGCAAACTGGCGAACGCTAGGGTCGTCTATGATGAGCATATTACAGCTTGAAACTGAGAATTGATGTTTGAAACTCAAGCAACTATCCGAAACCCGCTTTGGGTTGCGTTCGTCATATAATAGGCCGTTGGGGGAAGTAGTTTTGAGCTTGATGAAATAATTTCAATAAATAAAGCTCATATCAGAATTGCAAACCATGCCTAAGTTTCAATTCACAATACTTGTATGAGCTTGGATAAATACGTAACTAAGCCAACGCTTTATATGCGTTATCGCCGCGTTATTTAAGCTATTAATAGGACTAAATGGGAGAACCCGGTGGCAATTGCTTCACCGCAAAACTACCCAACCATTCGTTTGATGTCCAATAATGCGCAATGTATTTAAGTAACACCTTGTCTTGAGCACTTCGGCCTTTCTTCGTTAACCAACTCTGATAACTTATTAGCTCGCCTTGCATCGCTAACTTGACTTCCGGCGACAATTCATCTGTTTTTAGTACATCAAAGAAAATAGTCAGCGCAACGGACTTAATACGTTGCTCTAATACATCGTCAGACGTTGTCTTTACCAAGTTATCGAACACCAAACTAACCACTTTCTGAGCACTTGGAATACTGGGATCAAGAGAATGTTGATAAGCCAACCGATTTAATCTGATCGGCTCAAGTAGATTAGTCAGTGCGTAACCTGACGCCGCTTCTGCTGCACTTATTGGATCAAACACGATCCCCATCCTACCATTCGTGCTTTCTCTGTTTCGACTACTACCATAAACCTTAGGATTAATCAGTTTAGCTAACGCTGGTTGTATTGCGAGATAATCAGCTGACGCTGAGTTAACTATCATTTTGCTTGCTTGAAGTTGCGTTGTACCACTTACAAATGAACTACCTTTAAGTGGCGTATTTAACTCTTTTTGCTCGTATTCGTAGATAACACCAGACACTTGTTTTACTAACGCATCTAATTGATATCGATGTGAATAATAAATAGGAACAAGACGTTCCTCAAGCGAAGATAAGTCGGCACCAACTGGCAGTGAATTAACACCGAAACGAGTGAGTGCAAATTGTCTCACCTCACTCACTCTTGCAAATTCATCAGTTGGACTTTTACCGTTATCCCATAAATGTCCGTCACTTGAGGCTCTTTTTGCAATTCTAGAATCAGGATCTGATTTATATAAGAAACCCGTTTTTCTCGCCTGAGTAATTAATGCGCTCAGTGCCTGATTTTCATCATTATCAGCAAAATCTTGATAGCCATACTCAATGACATATTTATCCCAATCACCGATATCTTTGGCATATGCATTTTCGAGTGAAATTTCACCGTTTTTCAAACTAATTAGTGGGTGTGGATAATCCATTACCGATGAACGATCGTTCTCACTTGCTGCAAAGTTATGTGCGATCCCTAACGTATGGCCAACTTCGTGTGCCGATAACTGCCTAATACGATCCAATGCCATCTCTAACTGCGCATCTGTATTCGCTTTTCCTGCGCTTTCATTATCAAATGGACTCGTCATACCAAGTGCAATCAAAAAGTCCTGTCTTACCCGCAACGAACCTAAAGTGACATGTCCTTTAATAATTTCTCCCGTACGTGGATCAATTACCGAACTACCATAAGACCAGCCTCTTGTCGCTCGGTGCACCCATTGGATGACGTTATAACGAGCGTCCATTGGATCAGCCCCTTCAGGAAGTACCTTGACTTGAAATGCATTTTTATAACCCGCAGCAGCAAATGCTTGATCCCACCACAACGCACCCTCTCTTAATGCTGTCATCACGGGCTCTGGGATCCCTGGGTCTAAATAATAAATGATAGGCTCTACAGCCTCACTGATATCAGCATTAGGGTTCACTTTTGATAAACGGTGACGCGGAATGAATTTCTGTTCCATTTCAGCATCTATTGGCGCTGAGTAATCATAGAAACTGTGTTTCCAAAAGCCTGAATACGGATGAAAAACACGCGTTTTATAACCATTATCAGGTAGGGCAAAAAACGAATGATGCAGGTGCACAGACACACTCTTCGCATCCGGCGTCACCTCTCGAATATATTGACCCTCCGGTCTGCCTGCAAAGGTCACTAATGCTTCCAGCTCTGTGTTACGCTCAAATGCCTTTGTTTTTGGTAAGTAAATTCCAGATCGGTTGCTATCGATTGAGTAACTGCCCTGCGCGGTTTGACTTAATTGCTCTGCAATACCGTGCACGTCAGATAATAAAAATGCCGTATAATCGATGTAGATCTTACGGCCACTTTCATGTGCGACGGTAAATCCAGCAATAACTGAATCTGCAAAAGCTTCATCAATACTGTTACGTTCGGCGGTATTGCTTGAACTCGCACGATAATCCGTATTAAGTTGCTTCAATAATATTTTATTGCCAAAGCGTTGAAACTCGACAAGTCGCGTGTCGCCTAACTGACCTCTATCTAACCCAATATCGTTTGAACCAACTCCCTGAGGGAGGCTGCTTTGAAATAGCATTTGCTGGTTAAGTTGGCCAGTATCCAATGCCAAGTAAACTTTGTCGTCACTATTAGAATATACAATTTCCACAAAACCAGACATTGCTTGCTTTGCCTTTAGAAAGTCTTCATTCTCTTCAGCCTGCACGATTTGCATTAAACATAGCAAAGCTAAAAAGAAGACACTACTTACCCGCTTCGTCAACACCATCTGTCACCACTCCCATTATTTTTGTTATTTTTGTTATTTTTGTTATTTTTGTTATTTACAAATCACTTGATCTGCATCATTAGTAAAGATAAGTATTTAACCTCAAATTTAGTCTAACTTACGATGCCTACAGCACCTGTTGATTTGCTCACAACTGAGGTGAATTATTGCAAAACCGACTCTGTATACCTTGAAGTATCATCACCCGTATCTAAGGGAGGGAAACT
>JBLHOI010000119.1:0-6471 GCA_047621375.1 Glaciecola sp. | reverse complement strand
AAATTATGCAACCTGTGCTAGGTGCCAGGAATTACATCGCGTGCGACCGACCTTTTAGGGTAAAGACTTTTCTGGATTCTTGTTGCGCAGTGGCTCGAGAAAAAACCGGTGGGATGAATTTTGACGGCAAAGGATTTCAGGTCGGTGATCACGTTGATTATGAGAGCGCCGCAGTATCATCTGTTGTAACTGAAAATGCTTCAATCAATAATCTCGTGCCTGATAATCAGTTAACACGTGATTCAGCTAAAAATGATTTTATTGCACACAAGACCGCCGCAAAAATGCAGATCCCTTCGACGCGATTAGCAAAAGAATATGTTGTGCGGATCGTCTTGGGCTATCAACAGACACTGTTTGATCATAAAATGAAGGTGTGCTTCTTTAACCAACGATTTACTGTAAGCAATGAAGCCAGTAATATGGGTATAAGGCTTACAGGTAAATCTATCGGTGCGGTCGCAGTGAAGCTCTATTCTGAGGGTATCGCTAATGGCGCAATACAAATAACACCCAGTGGATTACCCATCATCATGTTGGCGGAGAGACAGACTATTGGTGGTTACCCTAAAATAGGGAGTGTTATTGCAGTCGATTTACCAGAATTGGGCCAGTGTCGACCTGGCAGCACCATTCGATTTGAAGAGTGTAATCTCTTTACAGCAAGGCAAGAGTGGCTACTTCGCCATATAAGAATGAAAACTTTCGCTCAAAATCAACACATTAGGGATGAGAAAAAATGAATAAAGTCTATTTAAATGGGGAGTTTGTTGATGCCAGTGAAGCTAAGATTTCGCCCATGGATAGGGGGTTTTTATTTGGCGACGGAATTTATGAAGTCATTCCTACTTATCTCGGAAAGCCGGTTGGCTTGCATCTGCACCTCGAAAGAATGAAAAATGGATTACATGATGTTGGCATCAATTATGAGATTAACGCTGACGTCTGGGCTGACATTATTCGCGAGCTTATTTCCCAACAGCAGTCTAAATCGCAAGGCGTTTACGTGCATGTTAGCCGAGGTACTGATGTTAAGCGTTTTCATGCATACCCTAAAAACGTAGCGCCCACCGTATTTGCCTACGCGTTTGATACTCCCCCAAGTCAAGATGCCACTAGTGAAAAAGTGAAGGGATATCATGTGACTACTGGACTAGACTTGCGGTGGCAACGCTGTCATATAAAGTCGACATCATTATTGGGCAATGTGATGCACTTTCAGCAAGGGCAAGATGCCGGTGTTGATGAAATAATTTTATATAACGAAAATAAAGAGATTACCGAAGCTGCCGCTTGTAATGTGTTTATGGTAAAAAACGATATAATTTTAACACCACCGCTGAATAATCACTTACTCCCGGGTATAACAAGACGAATTGCGATAGACGCAATAAAGCATTACACAGATTATGAGATGCGAGAGGAGACTATGTCGTTGGATGCTTTGTTAAATGCCGATGAAGTTTGGATAACCAGTTCGAGTAAAGAAATTGGACCGGTTCTGTCAATAGATGGCAATGCAGTCGGCTATGGAAAGGCCGGGCCGATCTGGATTGATGCTCAAAATGCCTATAACAAACACAAATTTAACTGCTAAGTAAAATAAAAGCGGGCGGTCCGAGCGTTTACCAAATTGGTGTTTTATGGCATAAGCAGAAGTGAACTGAGTCGCTACAGAATATTTGATTCTAGCAACAACCAGCCGCTGACAATGTCTTTTTCACAACTATATTAATTTTCTTCAAACACAGCATTCAGGCCCAAAACACAAATAAAGTCATCATTTACTGGCTTAAATACGCGGCAGTATTCAGTTGTTAAGCAACGGCGGGTTTGACAACCTTAATACCCCATAGTCAAGGATGACTAATTTTGCAGGTCATACAGCAAACTACACAATATAGATGTCAGCGTTCTGAAGCTAACTTGCTTTATCGGACGGTAAAGCTGTATTACTACAGAATGTAGTGGAGCATTGGTCGAGCAGGTTAACAGTTTACCTAAGTATGTTTTGCATGAATTTGTTGTATTTTTTGTTGTCAGCATTCTTTACATAACCATCATAACTTCAGGTTAAATTAATCGTAACTTGTTGAAATTAAATTATATTAATTAATGGCCTAATTATTGCTTTTAGTATTTTGCCTTTGATATTAAGGTGAAAAACGCCTATTCCACAGCTAAAGCATCAGAAAAGCGGAAGTGAAAGGAAGACCACGGGTCTACATAAAAGAAGAGAACCGGGCTACATATAATATAATAATTAAGGAATGAGTATGTTTTCTAAGCTTTTTAAGGTCGCTTTACTAACACTTTGTTTTAGCGCAAATAGTTTTGCTTCCATTATTACCAGCACTGTCGATCAAGACCAAAAAGTAAATTGGTTTTCTAGTTTTAGCTATCAACATGATTTGAATGGTATCGCAGGGTTCGTTTTGGGTTCGGTCACAGAAGGAACTTTGTCTATTGCGGTCCGTGACGACAGCAACAGCTTTTGGGATGGTCCGGAAGTAATTTTATTTGTTATTGAGGGCTTCGACGACGATACAGGAGGTTTCTCGTTTGCTAGCTTTTTCGGCGAATTAGAAATTGAAGCCATAGCCGCACTGAATGCAGACGGCCTCTTGGACATAACTGTTAGGTCGGTTTTGGGTGATTTTTACGTAGGTCAATCTATTCTTACGGTCACTACCACAGATGTTCCAGAACCTGCTTCGCTTGCTTTACTTGGTCTTGGTCTATTTGGTCTTGGTTTTGCGCGCAGAAAAGCTGCATAGGATCTTTATTGTTATTTTAACAACCGAGCTAATTGCTCGGTTTTTTTACATTAAAATACGCCTTAGCAATAAGAAAAAGCGAAAAGCGTGTTTTCAGTGACCGAGTTTTGAATCTAATTTATTTTTGTCATTAAACACAAACAAGCTTTTCTGGACGGTCATCAGATTATCTTGCAACTTCGCCAATTGGCGCGGCTCAGTAACTCAGTAAAGCATGACTAGCAGCTAATATAGCAGAGCGGCACCGATACAAATAATCCTGATTTTCCGCTGATCGTTCAACGCTAAAATGGTGAAAATATACCCTACCAGTCAATACAGCTAACGCGCTATCATTTTTACGAATACTTTAGAAAACCCAGAAAATCATAAAAATTCCGGCTTTAAAGCAGTTTCATCATTTAGGTGTGAGTTTCAAATCCTAATACGCTCACGCATTTTGATTAAAGGGATAAACTACACGATACTATTGCTCTGCGTTTTCGCAATCTACTTTATTGCACTCACCGTAAAGATATAAACTATGATTTGTTAATTTCATATTATGTTTTGCCGCGATTTCGTCTTGGCGTCTTTCAATCACATGATCTTCAAACTCAAAAACTTTGCCGCAACTTAAACATACTAGGTGGTCATGATGCTCTTTTTGACTAATTTCAAAAACTGATTTGCCGCCCTCAAAGTGATGGCGATTTAAAATACCGGCATCATCAAATTGGTTAAGAACTCGATAGACTGTTGCTAATCCAATTTCTTCCCCTTTTTCGAGCAGTATTTTATATACATCCTCAGCACTTATATGCTGATTCTGGGGCCCTTGAAGAATTTCCAATATTTTCAAACGAGGTAATGTAACTTTCAGTCCTGCTTTTTTTAACTCTTTATTTTGGTCCATGAGAAACTTCGTTTTTAAAACCTAGGGTATAGTATAGGTAAGTTGCAAAGATTTAACAGTATCAGTCGACGTATTTATAAAATAACCTGCGATTAGTTCTTATAAACGGCATTTTTAATAGTCATAAAGGTCGGATTTAGCTAAACATAAATTAAAAGAGGTTTAAATAATGCACACATCAGCAAATAAAGCGTCTATTAATACCTCAATTGATACAAAAATGACTGTTATCCATAAAATAATTCCGGTTTTTGTTGGCCTAGCGATTATATTACATTGGACCTTTAGAAGGCTTCACAGAGGCCCAATGTTTACTTTTTCGTTAACTATAGTTTTATATTGGAGCGAGTTCCCATTCCAGGACCAAATACCACTGCGTTTAATAACAATCGGTTAGTTCCTAAAGTTGCGCCTCTAAATACAGGCTCACCTGAAAACATAATGATTTGACCATTGCCCACACTTTCTCTCGTTAAGTAAGCTGAGTTAGCGATGCGTTGTGCAGCTTCAGGCCATAACAAACCACTCATGCGAACATGGAGTTCTTTGCCTTGCGGCAGACTGTACCAGCCGATGCCTTTCGTTTCATCTTTGTCAACATCTTTTGATGTTTCTTCCTTCCCTTTGTCAAAATAAACGCCCACAGTTACAACTGCTTCGGCATTCTCAGGCACAACGAGAACAGGCTGACGACCATACAGCAATGGCAGCGTCTTAGGAGTGCCAAAGGTTAGCCAATGTTGCGTATCAACATTGCCAGATACCATTGCTCCTGCTGGCATAAATAACTTTTGCCATGTGTTGCGCTTTTCCAATTCCCCTTTACTTAGTCGTTTCGGCGTATCATCCCAGGGATAAGCTACATCTTCTTGCACGGTCATTGAAAAGTAGTTTTTCATGTCTCCTAGTGGTTCTTTTGCGAGTAGTCTGCGCTGCAGTGCGATATCATATTTTTCGGCATCTTCTAAAATATCGTCGACTAACTTCACTTTACTGAAGTCTTTGGACGCAATCGCCTGAGTTGAGTTTTCGTGGGTAATTAGCGTACCGCCTTGTTCAACCCAGTCTTTTAGCGCATCTGCTGTTGCGTCAGAAACAGACCAAGCACTGGGCATAATCAGCACATTATAACGACGTAAATCGGTACGCGCCATTGCAGATGAGTCTAATTGTGAATGGCGAATACCTAAATGCGTATCCAAACTCCACCAAGTCACACCTACATCATTGCTGCTGGTACCTGCCTGGCTAATTAGACCAATTTGCGGTTGGGTTAATAGTTTGAAGTGATCGCCACCCCATTCTGGCGTATCACCAGAACCGTAACCTGTTTTTATGTTTTGGATAGACAACGATGTTTCTAGTGCTGTTTCATTTATCAAGGCTACTAAATTAGCATTGTTTACATTATCAGTGATGGTTACAACGACAGAGCCTCGCACTACGGTTTCTTCACCCAATTGCGTTGCTTTATCAATGACTCGAACTTGCACGCCTCGCTCCATAAGCCGCGCTGCAAAAGCCACTGAAGCATCGTCATCACCATTAACTGCCCAAGCAATTGAATCCGAAGATGCGTTAACTTGTGTTTTGTCACTAGCGGAATAAAGACTAATATCGTCAGTTACATTTGTTGGTAAGGTAAGCGCCTCTAGGCCATACATCATGGTTAAGTTCCATGCAGAAGTATCATACATAATGGATTGACCTTCACGCAGGAGTTTTTGACGTTCTTCTTGCACTGTTTCAGGCAGAATCTGCGCATCAAATTCCATTATCGCGGATAAAAGACGAGCTTCTGGCTGACGATTAGGAATGATCAAACTTCCTTTTGGTACCGTTGTTGTTTGCGTTTTACCTAAGTGATTGGTCGCATCTTTTGCCTTAAATTTTTCATCAGCAACATATACTTCTATATCTTGGGCTTGCAGTTTCTCAACCAAGGTATTCATGCGAGTGTGATTATTATTCGCTAATACGACATAGGTTTTATTGGCGTACGGACTGTCTTTTTCAAGAACTGATTTTCTGTCGCGCCAATAGTCTTTGTACATGTCTTTACTGTATTTGTGCAATGACTCTAGGTTTGCCACGGTGCTAACGAATTGATGATGAACAGACTCTTTATAGGTTTGAATAGTGCCCTCTGGACGCCTAACGCCATCCTCAGCCATGCGTGATTGTTCATACAAGATATGCATTGAACCTCTGTACTCAGCATAATTTGAGTAACCAGGATACCAATTTTCGAACCATTCACCGGTATAGTAACGCCAACCTTTTTCATCAAATGCGGCGCCTTGGTCAACTGAAAAAGTTTTTGCCCATTTTTGTACACTTGATGCAATGTTAAAATTCAGTGGTTGTCTGGGTGGACCCATTAAATACGTATCTTGAGGCCCCATTTCGTGACCATCAATCAATAACTGGGGACGCCATTTATTGATTAACGATACCCGACCTTTTGTCTCTGGTTGAGTTAGGTAGAAAAAATCTCGGTTGAGATCAAAAAAGTAATGGTTTGTTCGGCCATAGGGCCAATCGCCACGATGGAGTAATGATTGATCGTCAACATTGGGCGCAGTCCCCCGATATTGTTCGAGCGATTTTGCAAAACGGTCTCGGCCATCCGGATTCATCATAGGGTCGATGACAATAATCATGTCCTCAAGCATTGCTTTTACTTTTGGATCATCGGAAGCGGAATAGTGATAAATAGATGTTAGTGCAGCATCCGAACCAGACGTTTCGTTACCGTGAATAGAATACGCCATCCATGCTATGGCAGGTAATTCATCA
>JBLHOI010000118.1:0-6503 GCA_047621375.1 Glaciecola sp. | reverse complement strand
TATTACTCGATTCGACGATGCTAAGTTTGCATTAATTGCACCTAATGTGAAAACAAATGAAGCGATTGTGTTCATATCAAAAATGATAAATTTGGTGAGCAAAGCCAATCTTGAACATAATTTTACATTGGCAACAAGTTCTCTGCAGGTGTCAATTAGTGCTGGTATCGCCGAGTTTAAGGCCAGCGATATCATAGATGTCACCGAAATAATTGAACGGGCTGAATGCGCGTTAAAGACTGCGCGAGAAAATGGCTACAGTAATGTTCAGATTTTTCCGCAAAATTCAGATAACAATCAAGAGAAAGGTATTGAGGCGAAAAAAGTCAGTGGCACCCTCCATGATTTAAAAATAGCGCAACTAAGATAAAATATTCAACTAGAAGGAAAGGAAAGTTTTAATGTTCAATACTTCAGTTCGAGACACTTTGTTGCAATCTTTGCGGACAGCTATAAGCCGATTTTCGACGCTCCATGAATCATTCGAACATATTGAGCCGTTGATGCTAAGTGCATTCGATGCCCAACGGATAGCGATATTCCAACGACGATCCCATCAACGAGATTTGGTTTCACGATACAAATCAGGCTCTGAATTACGTGAAATAAAACTAGCTATAAATACTCAATCTATTGCCGGATATGTATCTATGACGCAGCAAGGAGTGATTATTAATGATCCGTATGATGCTGAGGAACTCAATCGGATTCACTTTAAATTAAAATTTGAACATAAGTACGATCGTTTAGGTCAATTTAAGACAAACAACATTTTAAGCGTTCCAATCAAACATAAAGGTATTTTGTTGGGCGTACTAGAAATTTTAAATACTGGCGAAGCTGGTTTTGACAACACTGATTTAGAATTAGCACAAAAAGCTGCTGATGTTATGGGCAAGGAATTTACATATGAGTTAGGTGGAACGACTCGTCCATTTGATTACTTGCTCCAAACGAACATCGTTGATGCTAAAGTAATGAGTCGTTTTTCCAGTGACGCTAGCATTGAACAAGTGACTGCCTCTTTAAAGACCAAGCATAAGGTGTCTGAGCAACTAATTGGTGAAGCCTTATCTATTTACTACCAAGTACCTTTTATCAATTACTTGCCAAATCAATACAAATTGTCTCAGAGTAATGTGCAATTAAATGTTACCTACTTTAAACGTAATCAGGTCGTCATTCTTACTGACGAGCTTCAACGTTTAATTGTGCTTATGTTTGACCCGACCAATACTGCTCTGCTAATGGAAATTGAAGGTGCCTTGGGCACCGAAAATTATCAGTTAGCGTTTGGAATGCCTAAACAAATCCTTAGTTATTTAGATGCAAAAAATGCTTATTCAAAGAGTCACAAATTCAATCAAATAATAGGTGAAATAGACACTGTTACCGAAGAATATAAACCGGCTCAAAAGTCCCCGCTCGAAGACGAATCTGCCATTGTTCGCTTGGTGTCCAATATTTTGGTCGAAGCTAAAAGCATGGGCGCCTCTGATATTCATATTGATCCTGAATTTCAGCGCAAAACGCTCGTCAGAATGAGAGTAGATGGGATCGTTAGAGATATTAATCAATTACCTGAAAACCACCACAAGGCGGTAGTTGCTCGGATTAAAATAATGGCAGGGCTGGATATTTCCGAAAAACGCATGCCGCAAGATGGTAAGTTAGTGTTTGATTTTGGGGAGGAGACTGTTGAGGTGCGCGTAGCGACCATTCCTACTGTGGTGGGTGAAGGGATCGTTATGCGTCTTCTGCCTAATGGAAACGCAATGCCACTCGATAATATAAATTTATCACCAAGAAACTTTCACATGGTGCAATCATTGGTTACGATGCCGCATGGCATGTTATTGGTTGTAGGGCCTACTGGTTCCGGTAAAACAACAACATTGCACGCCATTTTGGGTTTTTTAAATACGCCGGATAAAAAAATATGGACTGCCGAAGACCCTGTAGAAATTACCCAATACCGATTACAACAAGTGCAAGTAAACAGGAAAGTTGGATTTACTTTTGAAAAAGCGCTTCGTGCGTTTTTGAGAGCCGACCCAGATATTATTCTTATCGGTGAAATGCGCGACAGAGAAACCGCTAATGCTGGCATTGAAGCCTCCCTGACTGGGCATTTTGTGCTGTCTACGCTGCATACAAACTCTGCATCGGAAACTATTACCCGATTAATTGATATGGGGATGGATCCGATAAACTTTTCTGATGCTTGCGTTGGCATTGTTGCACAACGTTTAATCCGCACCTTATGTCAAAGTTGTAAAGAGACTTATTCTCCTTCTGAAATCGAATTGGAATTTATAAATCGCCAATATGGCGAGGAATTTTTGCACGAATTAAACCTAACAAATGATTTTAAATTGCACAAAGGGGCTGGATGCGAAAAGTGTGATAACACGGGTTATAAGGGGCGCACAGGTGTTCATGAATTATTGGTAATGACACCTGAATTACGTTCACTAATTTTCAATAAAAGTGCCATTTCAGAAATCAAAAAACAAGCGATGCAAGATGGCATGCGTACTCTTGTTCAAGACGCGATCTTAAAAGTGTTAAAAGGCGATACCGATCTCCCGCAGGCTCAAATATTGAGCGGTGCAAGTGCGCCTAAGTTTAATTGATAGGTGTCATGCTTGAAATCTACCTACCAAGTTTATAGTCATTTGCTTGCAAACGAAGTCAACACTGTTACACCTTAATGCGGTGAACAGAAGTTGATCTGTCGTGGAATAAACAACATTAATGAACCAAGCGACAAGCCAGATCGAGGCGGGTTTATAGCGATAACGTGCTTGTCCAAAATATCCTTGAGCATTCGTCCCCCTCTAATTAGTGCTTATGCCCCCGAAAACGTGGCAGGGTTCAATTTTTATGCCGGCACCATTACTTCTTTGAAACAAATGCCGGAGCTTCATTCTTTTTTGCGTCAGGCCGGTATTTTTTAACCATACCTTGTAGAAAGTTTCTGAGAAGTTGATCGCCACACGCCTTGTAGCTACGGTGGTCGGGTTTGCGAAATAGCGCAGATAGTTCGCCTTTACTAAAACGAAAATTGGCATACTTAAGGACTTCAACCATATCGTCATCGCGATAAGACATTGCAATTCTAATTTTACGCAATATTTCGTTATTCGTTATACGCTCATCGCCTTTTAATATTTGAGGTTCAACACCTTCTTGCTTGCCGCGTCTTTTAATAATCAAACCGTCTAAAAACAGAGATATTATTTTGTCTCGGCAAAGAATGAAGCCTGGCTCTTCTTCTTTTTTCATGATCCGCTGTAAATATTCGGTTTCCATGTCATAGCTTGCCAACTTGAACAGGTCGATAGCGGAGCCATCGTTAAGTTTTAGGGCGAAGCGTAAGCGGCGTAGAACGTCATTGTGGATCATAATTTACTTGTCACGGAATTAAAAAGGCGAGTATATACTAAGGGTTAGCAACTTTATAGCGCTTATCAGTCTCAAACTGGCTGAATGAAAGCCATTCATCCGTTATTGTAGGTTTAATAAAAATCAATAATCATGTATGATGCGCGCGATTTTCAACAATGGTGAGCAACACTTTTGCCACCTTACTAATTTTTATATTCGGACGTTTCTTTGATTACTACAGCAAACATTACCATGCAGTTCGGCGCTAAGCCACTTTTTGAAAACATATCAGCTAAATTTGGTAACGGCAACCGTTACGGACTCATCGGTGCAAATGGCTGTGGTAAATCTACCTTCATGAAAATCATGACTGGTGAGCTGCAACCAACGTCAGGTAATATTTCCATTACTCCAGGTGAAAAATTAGGAACGTTGAGTCAAGATCAATTTGCCTTCGAGAAATTTTCAGTAGTTGACGCAGTTATTATGGGTGATGCTAATCTTTGGGAAGTAAAACAAGAAAGAGATCGCATTTACGCTTTGCCAGACATGTCTGAAGATGACGGTATGAGGGTTGCTGATTTAGAATCAGACTTTGCTGAAATGGATGGTTATACAGCAGAAACAAGAGCTATTGAGCTTTTAGTCGAAGCCGGTATTGAGCAAAAATATCACTTCGGCCTGATGTCGGAAGTTGCGCCAGGCCTCAAGCTACGAGTACTTATTGCCCAAGCTCTATTTTCTAACCCAGATATTCTGCTTTTAGATGAACCAACTAACAACTTAGATATTTACACTATTAAGTGGTTAGAAGACGTTCTGAACCAACGTAAATGTACAATGGTTATCGTGTCGCATGACCGCCACTTCTTAAACTCAGTGTGCACACACATGGCCGATATCGACTTTGGTGAATTACGTATTTATCCTGGAAACTATGAATCATATATGGCAGCTGCTGCATTAGCTCAAGAGCAAATACATCGTGAAAATGACAAAAAATCCATTGAAATCGAAGAACTCCAGGGTTTTGTCGCACGTTTTTCCGCAAATGCTTCTAAAGCAAAACAAGCGTCATCTCGCGCAAAGAAATTAGAAAAAATAGAATTAACTGAAATAGTTTCCTCAAGTCGTCAAACACCATTCATCAGTTACAAACAGCATAAAAAACTTCACCGTTTGGCACTCGAGTTAACTAACGTAACGCATGGATTTGATGGCGAAACGTTATTTAAAAGTAATGAAATCCTATTAGAAGCGGGTTCAAAATTAGCCGTTATTGGTGAAAATGGAGCAGGTAAAACTACATTTTTACGTTGTTTAGTCGAAGAATTAAAAGTGAATGGTGGCATTGTAAAATGGTCAGAAAACGCGACTATTGGTTATTGCCCGCAAGACACCTCTGAGGACTTTTCTGCCGACATTACTTTGTTCGATTGGATGTCTAAATGGCGAACGCCAAAACATGATGACTTGGCAGTTAGAGCGATATTAGGTCGTTTACTATTTACGTCTGACGACGTAAACAAAAAAGTGAACGTATGTTCAGGTGGCGAGAAAAACCGACTTATGTTTGGCAAACTGATGATGTTAGATATTAACGTACTTATTATGGACGAACCGACTAACCACATGGA
Source organism: Glaciecola sp. (assembly GCA_047621375.1). Taxonomy (GTDB): domain Bacteria; phylum Pseudomonadota; class Gammaproteobacteria; order Enterobacterales; family Alteromonadaceae; genus Glaciecola. The sequence continues at coordinate 1,476 of JBLHOI010000118.1, read as the reverse complement.
TATGGAAGCGATTGAAGCGCTCAACAAAGCATTGAAAAACTTTGATGGTACACTCATATTCGTTAGCCATGATAGAGAATTTGTATCAACATTAGCAACTAGCATTATTGAAGTTAAAGGTCAAAAACTGAACTACTTCAAAGGAACCTATGATGAGTATTCCAGTCTTTCTCGCTAGAGCGCGCTAACTGCTTAAAGGTTACCTATTATTAATATAGAAACGGTCATTTCAAAAAGAAATGGCCGTTTTTTTTACGGAGAAATTTAGCCATTAATTAATTCGTTAAGTTCCACATAAGTGGTTCATATTTGTGGCTAACACTGTTAATTTAGTACGTTGCTAACGAGTGATGTTATAAATTAGAGTATGATCGTTTGTGTGAACGTTTGTGTGATTTTGGTGACAAAAGCTACTTACCCAGTGATTAATATAACAACAAGAAATGGCCAAAGAGGGCGCTATGCTAAGTATCTCAGGTATTACAAAAACCTACGACAATGGTGTAAAAGCATTGAAAGATGTGAATATTACTATTCCAAATGGCCTATTTGGGTTGTTAGGACCTAATGGTGCAGGAAAGTCGTCGTTGATGAGGACAATAGCAACGCTGCAGCCGGCAGACGCAGGCACTATTACATTTGATGGTATTGATGTTTTGTCGCAACCGAACGAGTTGCGTCGCCGCTTAGGTTATTTGCCTCAGGACTTTGGTGTTTATCCTCGGATTAGTGCGTACGAGTTGTTGGATCATTTGGCTATTTTAAAAGGAATTGCTAACAAAGTTGAACGCAAAGAAGCAGTTAACGGTTTACTTGCTCATGTAAACCTCTTTCAACATCGCAAAAATGCGGTGAGTAGTTTCTCCGGTGGAATGCGCCAACGCTTTGGTATTGCCCAAGCTTTATTAGGTAACCCCGACTTGCTCATTGTGGATGAACCAACAGCAGGACTAGACCCAGAGGAACGCAACCGTTTTCACAACTTATTAGTCACACTAGGCGAAGACAAAGTGATTATATTGTCTACCCATATAGTGGACGATGTATCTGAGCTGTGTTCTGGTATGGCCGTACTAGGCGAGGGTGAAATACTGCTGCAGGGTAATCCGATTGAGGTAACCAATAACCTCGAAGGAAAAATTTGGCGAAAAGTCGTCTCCATGGATGAAACAAAAGAAATTGAAGCGAATATGGCACTCATATCAAAACGCTTGTTTGCTGGCAGGACAGTCGTGCATGTCATAGCTGACAAGCCACCGGAGGGATTTGAATCTGCCCCAACTAATTTGGAAGATGTGTACTTTTCCACTTTGTATAGACAGCGCACTAACGGGGCTTAAGGGATATATCATGTTTTTAAAGATGCTCGTTTTCGAATGGCGTTATTACATCAAGCAGCCTTCTTTTATTGTCACTTGCTTAGTATTTTTCTTACTACCTTACTTAACCATCACTATCGAGGAAATAACAGCGGGA
>JBLHOI010000117.1:0-6538 GCA_047621375.1 Glaciecola sp. | reverse complement strand
ACTTGCGTAACCAGTTTCGCGATTTAAGTATTACTGAACGCGATGATTTGACCCTTAGAGCCGCATTTTTAGAAGTGCGTTTAGCTGAGATCCGCGATGCCGCAGTCACTCAAAATGTAACCATTATTCGCAGTAGAATAAACCAACTTGGTGTTGCAGAGCCGCTAGTTCAAAAGCAAGGCCAAGAGCGTATCGTTGTGCAATTGCCTGGTATTCAAGATACCGCAAAAGCAAAAGAAATTTTAAATGCAACTGCGACACTTGAGTTTCGCATGCTCGATGAGAAAAATGATGTGCGTGATGCATTGCGGGGGAGAGCTCCCGCAGGCTCTGAAGTTATCTATCATAAGAACGGCCAACCTTATCTATTGAAAAAGCAAGTAATGCTAACGGGTTCTCATATAATCGATGCTAATAGCGGTGTTGATCAATATGGTGTGCCTAATGTGAGCATCGACCTTGATTCAAAAGGTGGCGCAAAGTGGTCAAAAGCGACAAAAGAAAATATCAAAAAGCCAATGGCAACCGTTTTTATAGAATACAAAACAACGGGTGAACGTGACGTAAACGGTAAACTTGTTTTCGAAAAGAAAGAAGACATTATTAGTGTTGCGACTATCCAAGCACAGTTAGGATCGGCATTCCAAATTAGTGGTTTAGATTCGCCGACGGAAGCAAGGGAGTTGGCGTTACTATTAAGAGCGGGTGCCTTGATTGCTCCAATTCAAATAGTTGAAGAGCGCACCGTTGGCCCGAGTTTAGGTAAAGAGAACATTCAATTAGGTATGACCGCAATCATTTGGGGTTTATCCGCAGTCCTAGTATTTATGCTTATTTATTATCGTGCTTTTGGTGTTATTGCCAATATTGCGCTGTTACTAAATCTTGTCATGATAGTAGGAATTATGTCGATGATCCCGGGCGCAACACTAACCTTGCCGGGTATGGCGGGTATCGTTTTGACCGTCGGTATGGCGGTTGATGCTAACGTTCTAATATTTGAAAGGATTAGAGAGGAATTGCGCGATGGCAGAAGTCCGCAGCAAGCAATTCACTTCGGCTATGACAACGCGTTCTCTACTATTTTGGATGCTAACATCACTACATTCCTCGCTGGTTTGATCTTGTTTGCGGTAGGAACAGGTCCAATCAAAGGATTCTCAATTACGTTGATGATAGGTATCGCTACATCAATGTTCACCGCGATTGTCGTTTCTCGTGTGCTTGTTAATAGCATCTGGGGCGGTAAGCGTGTGACCAAGTTAGCGATATAGGAGAGTCACATGGGATTTCAACTATTAAAACTAAAGGAAACCGTCGACTTTATGAAGTGGCGCTTCCCAGCTATGATTTTTTCAACGTTATTGATCATAGGTTCAATTATTTCACTCAGTGTTAATCAATTGAATTGGGGCCTTGATTTTACCGGCGGAACTTTGATTGAAGTAGGTTATGAGCAGTCAGCTGACCTAGAAGAAGTCAGGTCTATTATGCAAGGCGCTGGCTACACGGATGCCGTGGTACAAAACTTTGGTAGCAGCCAAGATGTGTTAATTCGCCTGGCACCGAGAGCAGGTGTAAAAGCGGTTGAAATTGGCGATCAAGTATTGGCGACATTGCGTGCCGATGGCACCAAAGTAGACATGCGTCGAATCGAGTTCGTTGGACCAAACGTGGGTGAGGAGTTAACTGAGCAAGGTGGTTTGGCTATGCTTGTTGCTCTAATTTGTATTCTAATATACGTAGCAATGCGTTTTGAATATCGCTTTGCCTTAGGTTCTGTTGCGGCGTTGACGCACGACGTTATATTAACGCTGGGTTTGTTTTCAATATTACAACTTGAATTTGACTTAACCGTACTGGCAGCGGTATTAGCGGTTATTGGTTACTCACTCAACGATACAATTGTGGTGTCAGATCGTATACGTGAAAATTTTAGAAAAATACGTAAAACAGAGCCAATAGAAATAATTAATATTTCATTGACGCAAACCTTGAACAGAACAATTATTACTTCTTTAACCACTGCTTTAGTGCTAGTCGCTTTGTTTTATAAAGGTGGTGCTTTGATCCATGGTTTTGCTACAGCGTTGTTATTTGGGGTTGTCGTCGGTACTTATTCTTCAGTTTATATAGCTAGCGCAGTAGGCCTAGCATTAGGTATTAGTAGAGATGATTTAATACCAGAAGAAATTGAAAAAGAAGGGGAAGACCAAGATCCTGTTTAGGCAACTGGTTTTTTTAGTTCTCAAAAAAAACCCGCTAATATTTAGCGGGTTTTTTATATTATTGTTATTTTATTTGACCTCAAGCGACCTATGTTGCATTGGTAGCCAGTCAGTAATCCTTACTTAAGCCTTTTAACAATCGCCTGCACAACACGTGCACCACCTGCGACAATCTCACCGCTCAATAGTGGATCATTACCACCATTAAAATCAGTTACTAGTCCGCCAGACTCACGCACTAATAATTCGCCAGCTGCAATATCCCAAGGTTTAACGCCGCGTTCCCAGTAACCGTCAAAGCGACCTGCAGCAACATAAGCCATATCAAGAGCAGCAGAGCCCCCGCGACGAATATCACCACATTCAGCAAATATTGAATTAAAACTCGCCATATATTCGTTGATTGATTCTTTATTTCTATAGGGAAAAGCCGTTGCTAAAATGGTGCTACCTAGCTCCTTCGCTTGACTAACACGAATACGGTGGCCATTTAATTGCGCACCGTTACCTCGGCTTGCCGTAAATAACTCACCACGAATAGGATCAAATACAACGGCTTGATCTAAACGGCCTTTGTACTGAAGCGCAATGGATATTGCAAAGTGAGGAATACCTTTGATGAAATTAGTGGTGCCGTCCAGTGGATCAATTATCCATTTATAGTCATCATCACCAGGAACAATACCACCTTCTTCACCGACAAAAGTGTGATCTGGGTATGATTGTTTGATCTTGTAAATAATGGTTTGCTCAGCTTCCCTGTCAATTTTAGTTACGAAATCATTTTCGCCTTTTTGTTCGATTTGTAGGTCGTCGAAAGTTTCAAATCCACGAGCGATCACGTTTCCTGCTGAGCGGGCTGCGCGCACAGCGATATTGAGCATAGGATGCATAGTTAGAACCACCAAGTTGTAAAAAGAACAGTAGAGTCATGCCGACGAAAACTGCGCGTATAGCGCTTTGAGTGCGAAGCATGCCTAAAAAATCGCGCATAGGTTAACAGAAACCCATGAATGGGTCTATTGGTGTTTTTATTGACTTACAAATTCAGGTATACTTAATAACCCAAAATGGCAATACCTGTTAAATAAACGTTATTGGTAAACACCGATAATATTCCGTTTTCTCAATCAAGCAGTGCTTTAAGTTGAAGCATGAGTATTGCTCACGTTGCCATCCATAAAGGTGTTCTATTGCTACATAGATTTATAAAATACGCTTGTTTGTATCTATTTATGTGGCTAAGTATTTGCATTGCTTCAGCGACTGAGTACCAATCTGAGCTACTAAACGAGAATGATGGTTTCACATCGTCGATAATCTTTTCGATTGTCCAAGATGATGACGGATTTTTGTGGTTTGGGACTGGTTATAACGGAATTTTTCGTTATGACGGGAAAAATATGGTTACCTTCCAACGTGAGCCAACCAATCCGAACTCCTTGCCAAATGATAACGCCGGAAATTTAATTTTAGACAGCCAAGACAATCTTTGGATAGGTAGTTGGGGTGGTGGTGCTATTGAATTCGATTTACGCTCTCAAACGTTCACGCAGTATGCATATTCTCCAGATGAACCCGACAGAGTCAGCGCCCCAAAAGTTCAACGCATTTTTGAAGATACTAACAATACATTATGGTTTGGTACTTTCAGTGGCGGTATCAATCGTTTTGATCGCAGTAGCCAAAAATTCGAACATGTTTCTGAGCAAAAGGCAGGGAAGATTGGGATTTCTAATCAACGAGTATGGGATATCGAACAAACTACAGCCGATGAGTTATGGATAGCTACTGAATTTGGCCTCAACAAATTAGACATATCTACGCTGACATTTTCTCATTTATTTCCAGAACCAAGTATCCTTCTTTCCAAACTTAATAAAATACGTACTATTGAAGCTAATCAAAGTGGCGATCTGTACTTAGGCACACAAAATGGTGTTGTTTTTTTCGATAGTAAGCTCGCTGAATTTAGCGTCATCGATAACCCCAGTATTACTAATATGGGCCCTATTTATTCAATGCTCGCCACTGACTTTGGTGAGTATTGGGTAACTAGTGACTACGGTGTTTTTTCGTTCACCCAAGATGATAAAACGCTTAAAAAGGTGCCGTTAGACTTTGATGATAGATGCAGTCAAACCCTGTTCCAAGACAGGCAGGGAACGATTTGGCTGAGTTGTGAAGGGGTAGGAGTATATAAAGTACGCCGAACTGACGTCTTTAAGTCATTCGACGATCAACGAGTAAAGACTGCATTTTCAATTAAAGCGATTAATGACGGTAGTATTTTAGTTGGTACATCGCAAATTGGCTTACATAAATGGATACCTGAAACTAATCAGCTTATTAATTTAAGTCATAGCGAAACTGATAAAAATTGGCCTGCAATATCACATATCACTCAGACATCAAATGATGAAATTTGGTATGCCGACACGCAAAGTCTTTTCAAGTTAGATCAACAAGGTCAGCAAATAGAGGTCTCACCGCCGACAGTGTGGCGCAAAGATTTTGAAGACATCAAAGACTTGGACGTAGATGTTTTTGATAATATTTGGGTTGCAACTCCTAACCGACTCTTCGTGATTAACTCAGTTGATTTATCATTCGATAGCATTTCAATCGAAAATAAATTTACCGGTGATTATGAGGTCTTGGATTTATATTTAGGGCCAAACAACCATATGTGGGTTGCTATTAATAATGCCCTATATCGTTGGAATAGCGAGCGCAAAGAGTTGGAGTTGATCAGCCCTGCTGAGTCACCCGCTGAATATACCGAACCCCATGATTTTATCTATGCGATTTATGTAGATAGTAGAAGTCAATTATGGATAAGTAATAAAACAGGACTCTACTTGGTCGATGAGAAATCTGGAGAGAGGCGAGCCATCAGTCATTATTTTTTGGAACGAGAAAATAAAGGTATTCGTTTCATCAATGAGGACAGTGACGGTAAGCTATGGTTAGTGACTCCAATTGGTGTTAGTCGACTTAATCCCGCAGACGGTGAATTTCAGCATTTTGATAAGCGCGATGGATTGCCCGGCTCTCGATATTTTTATAACCCAACAATCAGAAAGTCAGACAGCACCATTTATTTATCCAGTCGCGATGGTATTTCTTATTTCTCTCCTGCGTCTGTGAAAAACCGTATTTTAGATGAAAATACAGAGCTAACAAATTTTGACGTGTTGGGTTCATCTAAACGATTCAACATCCATCAAATAAAAGCTCAAGGTATCAAGCTGAACTATGACCAAAGCAATATTAAATTTGAATTTTCTACACTTGATCTAGTAAATGCGAGACAAATTCAATATAGCTATTTTCTGCAAGGATTTGATCAAGATTGGATTGAAAATGGCAATAATGGCACTGCCACTTATACTAACTTAGATGGTGGTGATTATGTATTTCGTGTTAAAGCGAAAGTAAAAGACAACTTTTGGTACAACAATGAATTATCGGTAAACCTCACTATAGGGATCCCTTTTTGGGAGCGTTGGTGGATGTTTGTCGTTTATGCCTCCCTGATATCATTAAGTGGAGTGTATTATATGCAGCGTCAAAAAAAAGCGCTTATTGAATTGGAGCGTCAGGTTGCAGAAAAAACCGCTGATATAGCCCTAGAGTCAGAAAAGTTGGCAGTTGCAAATCGCATAAAGACACAATTTCTTGCGAATATGAGTCACGAAATACGCACCCCATTGACAACAGTAATAGGTCAGGCCGAAGCGATTATTTGTAGGGATATACAACAACAAGATATTTATAAAGAAGTTGAAATCATCCACGATAGCAGTCTTTATTTGCTAGCGTTGTTGAACGATATTCTCGATTTGACAAAAATTGAAGAGAACAAGTTTGAACTTGAATATGCACCTCAAGATTTGCATGTATTATTGTCTAACATCAATACGATGTTCTCCATGCAAGCAAGAGTTAAGGGACTTGGATTTAGTTTAATTGAAGACCTACCAATACCTTTTGTTATAAATATTGATGGTTTGCGCTTAAAACAAATATTAATAAACCTGCTATCTAATGCGCTTAAATTTACGATGAAAGGGCATGTTAAATTACGCATTTTGATAGAAGATAATCGCTTAATATTCCACGTTGAAGACACCGGGATTGGTATTTATCAGGATCAAATTAAGCAAATATTTGGAAGCTTTACACAAGGTGACAGCAGCATCCGGCGGCGTTTTGGTGGTTCCGGTATCGGTTTACATTTATCAAATCAACTTGCTAACCTAATGTCTGGCAGTATTACGGTTGAGAGTGAAGTCGACAGAGGAAGT
>JBLHOI010000116.1:0-6554 GCA_047621375.1 Glaciecola sp. | reverse complement strand
GTACTGTGATGTCGCGTTTATCTAGGGCCCGTACTAGCTTGCTAGACATGCTGGATGATCAAACAGCAGGACAAAAATTATGAACATAACAGACGAACAATTGAGCGCGTTTTTGGATGCAGAACTGAGCCCCAATGACATGGAGGCAATTCGCCTAGCACTTGAAGTCGATGATGATTTAGTCATGCGTCTAGCAGAACTTAGCCAAGTCGATCAATGGGTAGTTGAAAATGCTCAACAAATAGATTTAATTCCGGTGCCTATCAAGCTTACGCAGCTAGCACAACAAATCGATAAAGGGCAAAGTCCAAATAATATAGTGCAGTTATCTAGATGGAAATTAGCAAAAAAGAGGATAAACACGCCAATATCCTTAGCTGCTAGTGTAGTTTTAGCGGTAACCGTCGGTATAGCTACGATGACTTATCAGGGCGAGCAAGCTATTCCAAATGAGATAGTTAGCATACTAGATTCGTCTATCAGCGGTGAAATAAGCTTTGCTGCGGATAACACCCGAGTTAAAGCGCAGCTCAGTTTTGCAAATCAAGATGGTAATCTTTGTCGTCAATACCTGTTGATTAAAGACCAGGCTAATTCAACTAACATTGCTTGTAAGGAAAATAATAACTGGCATCTGCGTGCCTCTATTCAAACCAACGATCTTAATACACAAAGCTATCGAACGGCCAGTAAGGATCAAAATTTAGAACAAGTAATAGACGGCATGATTGCTGGAGCACCGTTAAATAGAGAGCAAGAACAAAGCGCCATTCTAAAGCAATGGCAATTAAATTAATTAAACGAGGTGAAATATGAAAACAATTATGATTTTTTTATCTGTAACTATGTTACTTGCAGGCTGCGCTTCACAACCAGACTATCGGGCAGCGATTGATGGTTCAGCTGGACACAGCGAACAAAAAATATCAGATGACAGATACAGAGTGCAGTTTAAGATATATTCGAACAGCGTCGCTGATGCCACCGATTTTGCTTTGTTAAGATCTGCGCAATTAACCCAAAGAGAAGGTTTTGACTGGTTTCTAGTTACGAGTAAAGAGACTTTTGTAGAGTCGACAAAATTGCAGCCGGCATCTAGTATTGGTGTCACGCAAAGTCGTGAGACTGTGAGGCAATGTGGTTTACTTACTTGTGAGAATTATCAGCGACCTTCAACTAGAATGGACGCAGCTATTTCGATAGGTTCACAGAATGAACGCAAAGAAGTCCAGACAGTTTTAGATATTAGAATGGGCAAGGGTATGAAACCGAATGACGACAGTTACAACGCACAAGATGTCGTTGATAATCTAGGCAACAAGGCGTACAGATAGTTACCACTTTTTGTTATTATTTGCACAAAACGGCCGAGTAGCAGAACGCGGTCGCTTTGTTGCTAAAAACATAATGCAGTAATGTAGGCAAAACGGCTTACAATGTAGGGCAGAAGTCCTTCAACGAAGTAGGTAAATATGGATTAGTTAGCCGAAACGTCAAGCGTGTTCTCAGAGCCAATCGTTCGATTAGATTCGGATGATGTATTTCGAACAACAATTTATGCTTGCCATTGGATATGGCCGTTGTTAACCCGCTTTCAATTATACTGATAAGGTCGGTTCTGTCGGGGTGAACGTAGAAAATCAATGGAAGCGGGTAGTAAATCAACAGCTTTTTATCCAGTAACAATCCTGTTTCTGCGCCTCTTAAGTCTTCAAAAATCGATTCTATTTCATTGGCACCTAACGCAATATAGTCAAATTCTCGATCCAACAATCGAATAAAAAGGTCGTCTAAATTTCCTTTCTCCAACACATTAAAACCATTGTACCTAAACAAGTCTGCATCAGCCCAAGTATCCGGAATACCTATGCTCATTTGTTGTAACTGTTGGACAACATCAAGATTAGCAAAATGTTCGGCGTGTCGTTGCGGTATTACTAGTAAACGGTGGCCTAAAACCCCTCGGCAAACGGGTATCTCGATCATAGTCCCGAGCCTACCTGAAAATTTTTGATTGCCAGCTACACTGACGAGCACGTCACAGCCGTTAGAGAAAATATTGCCCTCATCTTCGGCATTCGGGTAGTCAGCTTCATCAACTACAATGTCTGCGTCCTTTACACCGGCTTCTTCTAAGCACAATGACAGTAGTTGCTTTTCGTAAGCACGCCTAGTTGGCGATTTATTGCCATTCCAAAAATGGATTTTTTTTTCGCGCATTATCATTATGTTAGCCTATAAAAAACTGTTACTGTAAATCATCGCCCCAAGCTCAGCGTGTTTTTTGTCGCGTTTCTTGAGTCGCTATAGCATTTTATTTTGGCATACAAACACAGTAAATGTTACTTAGCTATATATTTGAGACTTAAATGTAATCAAATATTATAATTTGTTCGCTTCATTCTAAATATATCAACACAAGCATTAGCGTCAGGCTCGCCGGGAAATAACCCTGTTGTCCCCAGTATTGGAGAAATGGTATCGATTTATCATGGACTTTAAGATAGGTAAGTAACAAAAAACAACGGCACGAACTAAAAATGAATAACTAACCGCTACAAAACTGCGAATGGAATAACAAAATTGCAAACTTATCATTTAAATCAAAGTAGTAACACAAGCATTGTCATTGTTGGTGGTGGAGCCGGTGGTTTAGAACTCGCTATAAAACTGGGGCGACGCTACAAAAAACAATCTCGTAAAGTCATTTTGGTAGATAAAAACCGAACACACATCTGGAAGCCCTTATTGCACGAGGTTGCTGCAGGGTCATTGGATCCTGATATTGATGGTGTTGATTACCTGTCTGTCGGTAATAAAAATGGCTTTATTTTTCATTTAGGTAGCATGGTCGAACTAAACAGACAAACTCAAAAAATAATGCTGGCGCCCTTGTTAGATGATGATGGCAATGTGGTACTTAATTCCAGAGAATTGGAATACGCAAAACTCGTATTCGCGCTGGGCTCGGTAACCAACGATTTTGGTACTATCGGCGCCAAAGAAAACTGTATTTTCTTAGATTCTCCCGCAAGTGCTCAAAAATTCCATATTAAATTACTTAACGAATTTCTAAGATTACAATCGGATGACAAAAATCACAACTTAGAGATTGCTATTGTCGGCGCGGGGGCAACAGGCGTTGAATTAGCCGCAGAGCTTTATAAAACCTCTGAACTGCTTAAATCATATGGCTATAATCATCTATCTCAAAATAGACTTAAAGTCATCTTAGTAGAGGCTGGCCCTCGACTATTACCCGCATTGCCAAAAAGAATTGCTGACAGCACCAAGCGTGAACTAGAAAAATTAGGGGTTGAAATATTACTCAGTACACCTGTATCTGAGGTCGAACCGACGGGGCTACATACGAAAAGTGGTGGCTTTATCAACAGCCGGATGTCGGTATGGGCAGCGGGTATAAAAGCACCTGATTTTCTGGCTAATATCGGTGGCTTAGAAACTAACAAAATTAATCAAATTGTGGTGACACCGCAGTTAGTTAGTGTCACTGATGAAAACATATATGCCTTGGGTGACTGTGCACAGTGTTTAATGGCAGACGGTTCGACAGTGCCTCCGCGCGCGCAGTCTGCCCATCAAATGGCCAGTCATGTATTTAAGAATATGAAACTGCTGGATGAAAACAAACCGCAAACTGATTATAAATATGTGGATTATGGTTCCTTAGTTTCACTATCTACTTATTCTACGGTTGGCAGCCTAATGGGAAGCCTGACTAATGGTAGTATGTTTATTGAGGGGCGTTTAGCGCGCATGGTATATATTAGTTTGTATCGAATGCATCAAGTGGTTATTTATGGCAAATTAAAAACGTTGTTGTTTATGTTTGTCAGGCGCATTAACAATAAATTGCGACCCAACTTAAAACTACATTAATAGTTGCCACTGTTTTTAACTTTTTATAATAAATTGAGGTTTTTATGAATTTTGCAGAATTCGCAGCATCGCGAAAAAGTGTTCGAGGTTTTAAGAAAAAAGCGGTTTCCAAAGAAACTGTTGACGCCATAATCAATGCAGCAAAATGGGCGCCTTCTTCCTACAACACACAAACTTGGCGAGTACATGCTGTGACTGGCGAGGTATTAGATAAAATACGCGAGGGAAATACTCAAAATACGATTGCCGGAAAGCCCCATGTTCGTGACTTTCCTTACAAGGAGGATTATGAAGGTACTCATAGGCAACGTCAGGTTGACGTTGCCATTCAATTATTTGAGGTGATGGGTATACAGCGCGAAGACAAAGAAAAGCGGATGGATTGGATGATGAGAGGCTTTCGTCAGTTTGATGCCCCCGTATCGCTTGTTCTTACCTACGATAAGTCCTTAGAACCTGCTGCGATCACTCAATTTAGTCTAGGTTCCTTGGCTTATGGAATTGTACTCGCGGCTTGGGACCTTGGTTTAGGATGCGTTATTAACGGCCAAGGCATTATGCAATCTGATGTGGTGCATAAATATGCGCAGATACCAGACACCGAAGCAATTATGATTTGTATTGCACTGGGCTATCCAGACGGTGATTTTTCTGCAAATGAAGTGCGCTCAGTGCGCGCAGATAACGAGGACTTTGTGAGTTATCACGGTTTCTAAGTCAGTAAATCGCGGCTAGTCAAAACTAAATCCGAAAATAGAATAGGGAAATCAAGGCGTCGTTGCCTGCAGCCTTGCTTTCCCCCACGTATTTTTTTAAAAAAGCTCACTATTTACTGCCTACTGCCGATAGGTTTGCTAATGAACTAGGTCATTAGTAACAGCGGTGGAATCTATGTTTTTCTTCGAGAATAAAAAACTAACGCAAGCTCTTGAACAGCTTAATGAATGCCAATCAAGAAAAAAGGAACTGGACCTTACAGTCGCTGCTATACAAAGGACCGTTCCGTTTATAACATTTATGCCAGACGGTACTATTTTCGATGCAAATGAACAATTTTTGCAATTATTTGATTACCGACTAGATGAAATTAAAGGTAAGCATCACAGAATGTTATGTGATGACACTTACATTCGTTCCCCTGAGTACAAAGTTTTTTGGCAAGACTTAAATTCAGGCGTGGCTAAACATGGACACTTTCCCCGAGCAACAGCTTCTAAGCAAAAAGTATGGCTTGAAGCATCTTACTTTCCGGTAGTCGACGATAACAATAACGTAGTAAAGATAATCAAAATTGCTACTGATATCACTGATGTTCATAATCAAAATGAAGATAAAGAAGCGCTGTTGGTGGCTCTTGATAGTAATGTGGCTGTTATCAAATTTACGCCTACTGGCGATGTTTTGGAGGCCAATCAAAACTTCTTATCAGTCATGGGATATGCCAATCGAGATATTTTAAATAAACCTCATAAAATGTTCTGTTACGATGATTTTTATATTAAAAACCCTAAGTTTTGGTCAAAACTAAGCTCAGGTGATAGTTTCTCAGGTCGTTTTGAACGCAAAGATTCTGCGGGTAAAACGGTTTGGCTTGAAGCTACATATAGTCCAGTAAAAGATGAATATGGTGAAGTCTATAAAGTAGTTAAATTTGCAACAGATATAACAGCGCAAGTGACTCGCTCTCAAGAAGCGAGAGATAGCGCAGCAACGACATCTGAAGAGACTTCTCAGATTGCGGCAACTGCTAACCATGCTTTAAGCGAAGCAGTAGGAGTGTCAGAACAAGCTGCCAAAGAAATAGCATTGGCTGTGCAGTTGAGTCAACAGTTAAAAGAACAGGCAACGCTAATATTCAGTATTGTTGAAGCTATTCGTGCGGTCGCGGATCAAACAAATCTATTGGCGTTGAACGCAGCTATTGAAGCCGCTCGTGCAGGCGATGTTGGTCGAGGTTTCGCGGTCGTCGCAGACGAAGTTCGTAAACTGGCAGGTCAAACGGCGGCATCGTCTTCAGAAATTTCAGAAGTAGTGAATACGAACAGTCGATTTATAGAACAACTGCTTGAAAAAATGAATATTGTTGATGAATTATCAAGTAGTAGCGTTAAGCGGATTAGCTCTGTGGCGTCAGGCATAACTGAAGTTGAGCAGGGAGTTTCCGCGTTAGCTGTTATTATGTCCCAGTTAGCAGAGTCATAAAACATGGGTTTGTTTTATGACTCCTCACTGAGCCTAGCGTAGATTTACTTAGTTATTTTTTGTACCATGACAAAAAACATAGGTACAAAAAATATGGCTAAGAAAGTTGCAGCAAACATGCCGCCTATTACTGCAATACCAATCGCATTCTGAGATGCAGCACCTGCACTATTTGATATAGCTAAAGGCGTAACACCTAATATAAAGGCCATAGATGTCATTATAATCGGACGAAAACGTTGCTTGGCTGCAGTTGAAACTGCAGTCATAACATCAACTCCATTTTCAACTTGATCTTTTGCAAACTCAACAATCAAAATCGCATTTTTTGCTGCTAAGCCAACGGTGGTTAAGAAGGCAACTTGCAAATAGATGTCATTAGGCAGGTTGAACATAAATGCTGCTACAACGGCACCTAATATGCCTAAGGGCACCACCAGTAGTACAGAGAT
>JBLHOI010000115.1:0-6575 GCA_047621375.1 Glaciecola sp. | reverse complement strand
TCGACACCTACAGTATCACTCAACCCTTAGGGGTGACTTTGGGGATTACGCCATTTAATTTCCCAGCGATGATTCCACTTTGGATGTTTCCACTGGCAACTGCTTGTGGCAATGCCATGATACTCAAGCCTTCTGAACAAGTTCCCTTAGCCACTGTTCGCTTATTAGAGCTATTTCAAGAAGCAGGCGCTCCGGCAGGCTTAGTACAACTCATTCATGGTAGCAAAGCACAAGTAAACCAGCTATTAACGCACCCAGATATTATCGCGACATCCTTTGTCGGTTCAGTACCCGTTGCAAAGCATGTGTATCAAACCGCGACACAGCAATTTAAACGCGCACAATGTTTTGCCGGTGCAAAAAACCACCTGGTTGTAATGCCTGATGCAGATAAAGACACGGTCATGAACGCGCTAGTCGGTGCAACGGTAGGTGCTGCAGGACAACGCTGTATGGCCATTAGTGTCATCGTATTTGTGGGTAGCACAATTGAATGGGCGAATGAATTAGCAGAACGTTTATCAAACGTTAAGCCTAATGTATGGGATCATCCCGATGCTGCATTTGGCCCTCTTATCAACAAAACGGCAGTGTCACGCGTTAATGCACTGATCCAAAGTGGTATTGAACAGGGTGCTAATTGCTTAGTCGACGGTCGTGGCATTAAAGTTGAAGGGTATCCCGACGGTAATTGGGTTGGCCCGACACTATTTACAGAGGTCTCCACGGACATGGATATATACATTGAGGAAATTTTTGGCCCTGTCGTATCGTGCCTTCACGTAAATTCCCTCGATGAAGCGCTCGCACTCGTAAATTCAAATCCTTATGGCAACGGTACATCAATTTTCACCACGTCTGGTGTGCATGCACGTAAGTATCAACATGAGGTTGAAGTGGGTCAAGTGGGTATTAACATCCCTATTCCAGTCCCACTGCCTTTCTTTTCATTTACCGGCTGGAAAGGGTCTTTCATGGGCGACCTTCATGCTTATGGTAAACAGGCGGTACGTTTTTATACGGAAACAAAAACCATCACGACCAGCTGGAAAGAGCCTTCTACCCATGCTCCGAACATGTCTATTTCTTTAAAGTAAAAAACAGATTAAACAGTATTAAGACCAGCCATTGAGAATGAAATGAATTACGATTTAACTGACGATCAATATGCCTTTCAGCAAACTGCCCAAAAGTTTGCAAAGCAGGAACTATCCCCTTTTGCAAAAGAGTGGGATGAGCTTCAAACATTCCCAAAGAATGCCTTTATCGAAGCCGGTAAACTAGGTTTTATGGCTATGTATGTGCCTGAAATACATCATGGCATTGGTTTAAGCCGCTTAGACAGCACTATTATCATGGAAGAACTCGCAAGTGAATGCACGTCAACAGCCGCATTCATTAGTATTCATAACATGGCCTTTAATATGTTCGCACGTTATGGGCAAGCAAACGTTAAAAATACTTGGTGTGCTGATTTAGCCTTAGGTAAGAAGTTAGTCAGCTATTGTTTAACCGAGCCCGGTGCGGGCTCTGATGCCGCGTCACTTACCACCAAAGCAGAAAGACATCATGACCACTATTTATTAAATGGCACCAAAGTATTTATTTCAGGTGCTGGGGAGACTGATTTATTAATTGTCATGGCGCGCACCTCTCCTCATGGTGCCAGAGGCATTAGCTGTTTTGCAGTACCCGCTGACACGACAGGTATCTCTTTTGGCAAGAAAGAACAAAAACTTGGTTGGAATAACCAGCCAACAGCATCCATAAATTTTGACAATGTGCGCATTCCTCTCGACCACCGATTAGCAGAAGAAGGTCAAGGTTTTAAACTAGCGATGGAAGGCTTAGACGGTGGACGAATTAATATTGCTGCTTGCTCATTGGGTACCGCTAAAAAAAGCCTTGAATTAAGCATCAATTACGTTAAAGAACGCAAACAATTTGGCCAAGCGATTAGTGAATTTCAAGCGACACAATTTAAATTGGCTGATATGCTGACAGAGTTAACTGCAGCAAGACAAATGATCCGCTTAGCGGCTCATAAATTGGACCTCAATCATTCAGACAAAGCAACGTACTGTGCTATGGCAAAACGTTTTGCCACCGATACTTGTTTTCGAATCTGTGATGACGCGCTGCAACTACATGGAGGTTACGGGTATATCAAAGAATATCCACTTGAACGGTACTTTAGAGACACTCGCGTACATCGAATTTTGGAAGGTACGAATGAAATAATGCGCGTTATCATCGCTAAACAACTCTTAGCCGATCAAGAAATGAATCTGCTTGGTAATTAATTTTAAACAAAAAGTTATTCAAAAACATGCATGACTTACCACCAAGTTATTAATCAATATGTCACTTAAGGTAGTAAAAAATGACAGCAACAACGATTTCTACAACGAATAAAATTCAAGTTACGTTATTGGATCATACCGCTCAACTTACCATTAATAACCCGCCAGCTAACACTTGGGATTTGGAAAGTTTAACAGGCTTAAAAAAGGTAGTTGAGAAATTAAATACCATGCCAGAAATCATCGCTATCGTCATACATGGACAAGGCCAAAAATTCTTTTCCGCCGGCGCCGACCTCAATCAATTTGCCGAAGGTAATAAATCCAAAGCATCCGTCGTAGCGGACGCCTTTGGTGAAGCATTCGAAACACTGGCTAATTTTAATGGTATTACTATTGCGGCCATTAATGGTTACGCAATGGGTGGCGGCTTAGAATGCGCACTATCCTGCGATATGCGCATCATTGAGCAACAAGCACAAGTCGCCTTACCCGAAGCAACCGTTGGTCTACTTCCTTGCGCAGGCGGCACACAGCGATTGTCTTGGTTAATTGGTGAAGCTTGGGCGAGCAAAATGATTTTATTAGGCGAGCGAATG
The DNA here is from genome assembly GCA_047621375.1 of Glaciecola sp. Taxonomy (GTDB): domain Bacteria; phylum Pseudomonadota; class Gammaproteobacteria; order Enterobacterales; family Alteromonadaceae; genus Glaciecola. The sequence continues at coordinate 3,673 of JBLHOI010000115.1, read as the reverse complement.
AATGCTGAAACAGCGGTTCAAACAGGTTTAGCGATTGAAGTCGTTGAAACCGGTCAAGCACTCGAGCACGCACTTGCTTTAACTAAAAAGATTAGTAAACAAAGCCCTGACGCAGTACGTGCCTGTAAACGTTTATTAAACAAAGCGAGAGAAAGTGCTATTCAGGCAGGCCTTGAGGCTGAGCGCAGCGAATTTGTCGATTTAATCGGCGAAAAGAACCAGCTTGAAGGGACTAATTCATTTTTAGAGAAGCGCAAGCCAACATGGTCTAACGACTAAAAAATTCATCACTTAGGTGTGTTGCGACACTTAAGTGATGGCGTGTTCATTCATAGCATGAACGCACATTTAAAATAAAGGGATGAGTACAATAATGAGTCAAGACCTCGTTCAAGAAAGCCTTGTTATCAGTGTATTACAAGCCAGTACTGGAAAAATCGGTATGTTTAAGCTCAATGCTGAAAAAACCTTAAATAGCTTAACATTGTCAATGGTTGAAGCCATGTCTGCTCAACTAAGCGACTGGGAAGAAGATGAAAATATAGCCGCCATTATTTTAATAGGCAGTGGCGACAAGGCGTTTTGTGCTGGCGGTGATGTTCAAGCACTTTATCAGTCGGCGATTGAAACACCCGGCGGCCCATGTGTACAAGGCGAAGCTTTTTTCAAAAGCGAATACCATTTAAATTATCAACTTCACACGTATTCAAAGCCAATTATCTGTTTCGGTAACGGCATTGTAATGGGCGGTGGTTTAGGTCTCATGGCTGGTGCCAGCCATCGTATCGCCACAGAATCTACGCGTATAGCGATGCCTGAAATAACCATTGGACTATTTCCTGATGTCGGTGGGACTTATTTTTTAAATCAAATGCCTTACAACTTTGGGGTATTTTTTGCTTTGACTGGCGCAAGCATCAATGCACGCGATGCGCTTTATACCCGATTAGCAGACCATGTTATTGCGTGGGAGACACACACAGTACTACTCAAAAACCTTCAAAAAGTAGATTGGGAAACGTCTGACATACAAAGAAACCATCATATTATTGATGAACAAATTGAAACTCTCGCTTTAGATACAAAAACATTACATGCGATGATGGAATCTGAAATTCAAATTCATCACAAGTTGTTAGAAACCATTTGTCTAAAGACTTCTTTAGCTGAAGTAATACTTGAAATTAGTAAGTTCGATGAAGACAACCAATGGTTTAACAAAGCCAAGTCAGCAATTACAAAGGGTTCACCGCTTTCATCTGTTTTAATTTATGAGCAGCTGAGGCGTCACCGTTATTCAAACCTTGAAACGGTTTTTCTATCCGAATTTCTATTAGCAACCAATATTATTCGATATCCCGAATTTGCTGAAGGGGTTCGCGCCCTTCTCATTGACAAAGATAAATCACCAAAATGGAAGTTCAAGCACTTTAGTGATATACCCTGTCACGTATTGGAGCATTTTTTTACGGCTCCGTGGGACTCAAACCCGTTGAAACTAGATCTAAAGGGTTAATCACGAAAGCTAAATATATAACAACAAAAGGATGGCTGACATGACTACGATTGCATTTATTGGGCTCGGTAATATGGGCGCGCCCATGGCATTAAACCTCCTAAAAGCAGGCCATACAGTCTGTGTTTTTGACCTAGTGCCTGAAGCGCTTAACAAATTGGCCAAAGAAGGCGCCCGCGCCTGCGAATCAGCTAAGGATGCCTGCTCAAATGCTGAGGTTATTATCTCTATGCTACCTGCAGGTAAGCATGTAGCGGGTCTATATTTTGGCGCTGACGAAAACGAGGTAGGCTTACTCGAAAGTTTAAGTACTCAACCACTCATCATTGACTCGTCAACCATTGATGCTGAGACAGCTATCGCGGTTCATAAAGCCTGTAAGAAATTAGGTTTGGAGATGATTGATGCGCCAGTTTCAGGCGGCGTTGCGGCAGCTCAATCAGGTAAACTCACCTTTATGTGTGGCGGCTCTAAACAAGCATTCGAAAAAGCACACGCTGTTTTATCCGATATGGGGCTTAATATTTTTCATGCGGGTGAAAGTGGCTCAGGACAAGTTGCTAAAATGTGTAACAACATGCTTTTAGCGATTCATATGATCGGTAGTTCAGAAGCCTTAAAGCTCGGCACTAAGAATGGCTTAGACCCAAAGATACTTTCAAATATCATGCTAGCAAGCTCAGGGAGTAATTGGAGCCTTGAAAAATATAACCCCTTCCCTGGCGTCATGGAAAACAGCCCGGCATCAAACCAATATAAACCTGGATTTATGGTTGATTTGATGACAAAAGATCTTGGGCTTGCGATGGATAATGCCGCATCAACCAATAGTAATACGCCGCTTGGCCAACTCGCATTCGAGATGTATCAACAAAAACAAGACCAAGGCGATGGCCAAAAGGATTTCTCAAGTATTATTGAGCTATTAAATAACAAACTGGAGAGTTAACTAAAAGACTGTTTTGTATGTTTGGGGCAATGGAATGCCCCCAATATGAAACTGACCGGCTAACTTTGTTGGGGTTCGTATTACTCACCCCAAGCCCCTCCGTTTTATTTTGACTTAAAACTTAAAACTTACACTGCCACTCACCGATTTATATTCCATTTTACTCATTCGAATCGCACCATCATCTTGATGTACTTCCTGATAACGAACACCCAATTGTAAATGTGATAAAATATAATAACTGGCATTTGCGATAACCGAATAACCGTAAGAATCATGGTCATAATCCATCTTACGATACCTTAAGCCAATTTCAGCTTTTACTGTAGGAAAATAGCGAAGACTTACAACTCTATCACTCTCATTACCCGCTTGAACATTTGAATTTCTGACGGTTCCATTTACGACCTCAAGACTTATCTTCTCATTGTCTACGTCTATTTTAGTATATTGAAGGCCCGTTTCAACAAACCCAAAGTTACCTAAAGAATGTAGATAATGTGCTCCTAAGCCGTAACTATCAACTTCATTATCATCTTCGTAAAAGCCATATGCGCCCAGTGTGTCATTAAGAAACAATCCTACTGTTGCGCTTTTGATATAACGACGATCAGCAGTCGCCCTACTCTGGCTTGAAAATTGATAATGTGAACTCCCTACCCGGGTATAATCTAGCGAGGCCCACACTGGAAGATCCGCATTTGCCAAGCGCATACCCACAGATGAAACATGGCCATCCATTTTTTTTAAGACTTGCCATCCCCTGACCTGATTAAGGTCAGTTACACGAGACTTTGATGTGTTTAAAAACAGGCCTGATGTACGGGTATAAAAAGGTGTTAAATTGTAAGGCATTGCCGCAGTTAATTTAATGGGTTCAAGGTAGGCGGCTGCATATAAGCCATACCCCTCACCGTCCGCACCACCGTCATAATCTAAGTCAGCACCATGCACTCCTAAAGAAAACTGATAACTCGAATCAGCCCATACAGGCATAACGAATAAACTTAATATTGCACAAGCACAAGCTAGAAAAACTCTTAAAGTGGAACGTTCAAACATCTGGTTAATATCCTTAAAACCGTTATTAATAGCAGTCAAAATTTTGAGCTGGACATTCTGACAAGTAACTTAATAAATGCAAGCCTGATATGTATTAGTTTGAACTGAAACAAGTTATGAAAACAATTGGATGGTTAGGTTCGGGA
>JBLHOI010000114.1:0-6621 GCA_047621375.1 Glaciecola sp. | reverse complement strand
CAAATCGAATGTCTGCTTGGTATGCTGCGCAATCGGCTTTTTAAATTCAGAGTGTCGATACTTATTCACAATATCGGCAAGGTTTTCATGCGCACCTTGCTGATTCGTTGTAACTTCTCTGGGGTTTGATTCCATTAAGTACGAATACCGGTGCCGGTAGAGAGTAGCCGATAAGCAACTGCAAACAACACAACATTTAAGCCTATCAGCATACTAAGAGCTAGTATGAAATTAACATCAGCGCTGCCTAAAAAACCAAAACGAAAAGCATTGACCATATGGTAAATTGGGTTAATTTGAATTACGCCCTGCCAGAAGTCATTGAATACTTTATCTAACATCGATGCTGAATAAAACACACCACCAAGATAAGTTAGAGGCGTTAGCACAAACGTAGGAATGATACTGATATCATCGAAGCTTTTGGCGTAGATTCCGTTGATTAAACCTGCAGTAGCGAACAAAATCGAGGTGAGTAAAATAGTCACAATAATTACTCCGTAATGAGCTATTTTTATATCAACAAAAAACATTGATACAAAAATGACGACTACGCCAATAATAGAAGCTCTGGCAACACCACCACCTACGAAGCCCATAATGACGACCCAGGTAGGCACCGGAGCAACCAGTATTTCTTCAACATTACGTTGAAACTTGGCACTGAAAAACGAAGACGATACATTCGAGTATGAGCTTGTTATAACTGCCATCATAATTAATCCTGGAACAATAAACTCCATATAACTAGAGCCGTCAATTGGACCAATCCTGTCGCCCATAAGCTTACCAAAAATCACAAAATAGAGGGACATAGTGATAGCAGGCGGGACTAATGTTTGTACCCAAATTCGTAAGAACCTAGTGCACTCTTTAATCCAAATGGTATTGAGCGCCGTCATATTACGATTACTCATCGGTAGTTCCTTTTTCTTGATTGGCTTCGACCAAGCGCACAAATAACTCTTCAAGTCGATTTGACTTATTACGCATACTCATCACTTGGATATTTTGTTTTGATAGCTCCTCAAAAACCGGATTTAAGCCACCTTGCTTGAGTACATCGACTTCTAGGGTTTGGTCATCGTTCGCTCGCGTTTCAAAACCCTCAATACTAATTTGCTTCGCTCCTGATGCAAGATCGAACACATAAGTTTCGACGTTTAAAGTGGCTAAAAGAGCTTTCATGCTGGTATTTTTAACAATTTTACCTTTATCAATAATAGCAATATTTCGACATAGCATTTCGGCTTCTTCCAAATAATGCGTCGTCAGAATAATAGTAATACCTTCCTCGTTGATTTTCTTAAGGAAGGTCCACATTGAACGGCGTACTTCAATATCAACACCTGCAGTAGGTTCATCCAAAATTAGCATGCGAGGTTCATGCATTAGCGCACGAGCGATCATTAAACGGCGCTTCATGCCACCCGACAACTCTCTACCCGCAGAATTTCGTTTATCCCAAAGATCCAGTTGCCTAAGGTATTTTTCGGCACGTTCTTTTGCAATTGAACGAGGAACACCATAATAACCAGCTTGATTAACAACAATTTGAAATAGCGTCTCGAATTGGTTGAAATTAAATTCTTGAGGAACTAGGCCAATACAACTTTTAGCGTTAACAATATCAGTCGCTAAATCGTGTTCGAACACTTTCACAACGCCACTAGATTTATTCACTAACGAGCTAATAATCCCAATTGCTGTCGACTTACCCGCCCCATTGGGGCCTAGCAAGGCAAAAAAATCGCCCTCTTCAACTGTTAAGTCAATGCCTTTTAGTGCCTGCACACCACCTTTATAGGTTTTTGCCAAGCCCTTTATATCTAATGCTTTCATTCTGCCTCTCAAGCCATTTTCACTTGTGTGAATATAGTGATTTTGCGCGTACCGCAAAAAGTGGCGGTAGTATGCCAAAATTCAAGTGAAATAGTCATAATTTAAAGGAATAAGATTAAAGTTAGCACTTATAAACAAAGAAACAGTAAAACTCGAATATAATATTTTATTTTTACTAAGACTAATAGAATCAATGATTTAACTACGATTAATGTTTAGTACTATGATTTTTATCTTTTTTTACTTTTTCTTTTTGTATATAAAATAAATCAATCTTGAATGTTTTTCGTATAAGACAATAGCTACTTTGCCATATATACCTTTTACCCTGCTATGGAGGATAATAAATGTCCGATGAAAAGTTTGTAGACCCTAGATTGCAAGCCAAGGAAGCTGTATTCCAGCAGTTGCATCTGAGTACATTCGATACGATGGGTTATGCTCATGCAATTATCCAAGAAGTCAATCTCACCGGTAAGGATATTGCTAAAGACGACGATAACTATCAACAGTTGTTACGCGATTATCAGATAACCAAAAATATGGCACCTATCGCTGATTCCCCGCTTGCATTGCTTTGTGAGAAAACCGACGGCTATATTAAAAATTCAATTCAGGCTCATGCATCTATTTCACAGCTTTGTGCTGCAGCAACAAATAGCCTTAATCACTGGCGTATATTAGCAGAAATACCAGAAGATCTTTTAGAGGTTGAAGAGGTAAGTAGTCAACTAAAAGAAAATTATTCAAATCACCTCACCGCTTGGCGCCGAGTGCTAGCAGAATTTGAAGGCACCAAAGAAATGGACAATAGTTAAAGTAATAGTTGGTATTGTATTATTTAGAGACATTATTGAGCACGGTCCTTGTTCATAAGGCGTCGTTCTCGCCTGCGCCACATCACTTTTGCAAGTTGTTTCATGCTGACGTTAGTGTCGCTTTCATCTACTATTTCGATACCTAAGAGGCTTTCGAGAAGGTCTTCCAGTGTCAACAGGCCCTCTAAACCACCGTATTCGTCTACAACTAACACCATATGAATTCGAGATTTCAAAAATTGGTCAAATGTGCTGGATAACGGCATGCTGCTTAACACCGTGGGTAAAGCGTTACTCATTTCGCAGAGCTTTATATTACCATCACCATTCGCTTTAGCCAATAAAATGTCAGACTTAATGACAAAACCGCTTATATTCTCGCGATGATCGTCTTCATAAATTGGGATACGAGAAAATTCAGTGGGTAACTTTTGCTCCATAAAATCGTTAACTGACATTGATTCAGACGCTGAAAATACAACTGTGCGATGAGTCATCGCATCTTTTACATTTAATGTGTGTAACTGCAATAAATTCTTTAAAAAGCGTGACTCTTGTTTGGCTAATTGCCCTTCTTGGCCAGATAACTCTGCCATTGCTAGTAACTCGCTTCGACTCAACCCTTTAAGGGGGCTGTCTTCTTTGAATCCACTTGTTAATTTTTCAGACATTTTAACGAATGGGTATAACAAAATAATCAAATATTTAAGGAAATGAGCCATCGCAGGGGCTAGTTGCCGCCAATAAGTGGCACCCAATGTTTTTGGGATAATTTCAGAGAATACCAGAATGAGAAGAGTAAGCACTGCTGAAATTATGCCCAAATATGCTTCACCAAATACGGCTGCGGCTTGGGCACCAGCGCCGGCGGCTCCCATAGTATGTGCGACGGTATTTAAAGTAAGTATTGCTGATAGCGGTTTATTGATGTCACTTGTTAGTTTGTTTAACAGCGTACCTGAAGGTTTCCCGTCTTTTTCTAAAAGTGAAATGTACGCCTGCGAAACACTGAGTATTACCGCTTCTGCAATTGAACATATAAACGAAAAACCGAGTGCAATAACAACATATATAATTAGCAAAAACATAGTAAAGAGAAATTCTTAACAATCAAAAATTGATTGTATCATTTAGCGCAGACAGATCTCAGCATTCTATGTAGAATTTTGTTATTAAACAGAAATGACTAGCTGTTAAATTGCAGCTCAGTGTCGATGGCTTGCTCGGATAGTAAATATAAGCCAAAATACAATTAACGCACAAGTTATAACAAGTGCACTTATATTGATATCAGGAAGTCTATTCAGAATATTGAAATCGAAGAATTCAGAAATGATTGTCATATAGAATAAAGCTAGACATAGCGTCAATGTTCGAGTGAAATTACGTGTTGTTAACAACGTCATATTGCGTGCTCCGGATATAACCGCGTCGAGCTTCTATGCTCTGACTTATTATTATTTTTTATTTTTTAGATTAAACACGACGCGTTTTACGCTAACGAAAAGAGCACTTTTGAAAGTAATAGAACGTTTCCCAAAGCTTCATTTCGTAGTCGTTGATAATAACCACACATTTTTATACCAAATATAATACGCTTAATCAATACCTAGGTATAAAAAATCAAACCATAAAATAAAAACCAGTGAACCAGTAAATCTCCTGTGGATAAAATCTATTACTGTCTGGTAAAACAAGAAATGGATTCTTGAAAAACCAATTAAATCAATGGTTTTTTTTGCGATTAAACATTGATTTAAAGCACTATAACCAATTTTTCATATTCAGAGCAGCATAGTCACACACTAAATTCACCCTAAAATGTACTTTATTACATGGTCGCAAATGTCGCTATTTTACTTAGTCACCAGGATGATATTTACGCTTCGCATTTTTCTCAATATCTTCTGGATAAAAATACACATCACGTAATTTACCTGCAGCATAAAGCGCTGCTTGATCGTTAAAGTGGGGGCTGGCAGGATCACCGCTTTGTCCACCGGCGGTGATGGCCTTGGCTGTCACTTTATCACCGAATTCAACCACAGCGACAAAGCTGTTGCCTCTGGTCCCGTATATACGTTTTGTGCCATTGAATGTGCGCTGGCCATATGCAGCTAATGAGCCCCAACGGGCTGAAGTAAAACCAACAGGAATGCTCTCTGCTAAATCATCAAAAGGTTGAACGATATCGCCTGTTAAACGTTGAAATCGATTAATCTCGCCCCAGGGAGTGTCTGCACTTCCAAAATCAGCAATAAGCTTTGCTTTGGCTTCAAATAGTGTTGCTACTCCGATCTGAGCTGCATATTCAGCCACATACTCACTAAAACTCAGGCCGCGAGCCATAGCTTGCGCCTGAGCAATCTCATTCTCTGCAGCTTTACGTCGGAGCTCTTGGCCCCAAAATACAGCAAGTGATGTGGCATTAGAATTGACGCTAGAACGATGGTCCCATGCTTTTAAAAGCGCTATCTGCTCGGCAAGCTCAGCAGCAGGAGTTATATTATAAGCCGTGTACAAAATAGGTAACAAAACATCAAAAGCGGTTAAATGATTGTCGTAAGCCGCCGCTGCTAAGCTGTCAATCGTAAAATCTTTTTTACCATCTAGCAATTCAATAGCGTGAATTCCACGATAATTTTCAGGATAATTTTCCATATAAGATGGGTAATCCGATGCCTTAGGGCTATGTTTAGGCCCTGCCATCATCCATGGCCAATTATTGGTGTTATTTAAATAACCGCTTTTTGGATTATGCCCACCAACAGTCTCATCCAGTGTGTGAAGCCCCAGCCAGTCAGTCGCTGGATTACTTCCGTCTACCGCTTCCTTCCAGTTAAATGATGGGTCCCGACGAGGAATGAAATTACTATGAAAATACGCAATGTTGCCCTCTGCGTCTGCAAACAACGTGTTATTTGATGAATTCGTATGCAACTGCATATTCTCTCGATAATCCGCATAATTATTAGTCTTAGTGCGCCCATAAGACTGCTTTAGTGCGTCAATTGGATTTTGCATTAATGCGACGCTTACCCACTTGCCATCAAGCTCTCTTACGATAGGTCCTCGATGACTATAAAAAACAGTAATTGTCTTTGATTTTTGTCCCATTGATGTTTTATAGGGTATCGTGATCTGCCTTTCGCGCAGCTTTCTCCAGGTATCTCCATATTTGTAGTAATGACCATTTTCACGTTGCTCGATGGTTTCTGCATATTCGTCAATGAAATCAGCCCCGCTAGACGTATGCATCCAACCTGTTTTTTCATTAAAACCCTGATAGATAAAAAATTGTCCCCAAGTGACTGCGCCGTAAGCGTTCAGTCCTTCGTCGCTGCGCATATGAACCTCAGCACGGAAATAAAATGAGGTATGGGGGTTGATAAGCAAAAGCGCTTTACCATTTTTTGTATTTTCAGGAGCTATAGCAAAACCATTCGAGCCTTGCGGTTCTGCGTTAGGGTCTTGGGTCAATTGGGCAACGATGACGTTGGCTTTAGCCTCGCCATAAAAGCTTTCCAGGCGCTTTATATTGATGCTCTCAATGTCACCACCTATGCTACCTTCTGTGAAGGTCAATGCCATCCAGGGTTCAAAGACTTTAATCACTTCAGGAGTGACGTCAGGATGAGTATGCAGGTAATAATTTAAACCATCTGCCCATGCATCCATTAGTTTTTGCAAGTAATCAGGGCTGTCACTATATTTTTGTTTTATATCGGTAGTATCGATATATAACTTCATCCGTAGGTCCCGGTAAAGCTCACCTTCACCTTCTGATTCAGCTAATCGGCCCATGGCATTAAGGTAGTTTAATTCGATACGATGGAAATCATCTTCCGCCTGAGCAAATATCATTCCAAAAACAGCGTTGGCGTCAGTTTTACCGTAAATATGAGGAATACCCCACATGTCACGAGTAATGGTAACTTGAGCTGCCTGTTCTTGCCAGCGC
>JBLHOI010000113.1:0-6642 GCA_047621375.1 Glaciecola sp. | reverse complement strand
TTGGTGAATCAAATGCATCAAACCCATCGGCATCCACTTTGCGCACTCTATTTCCACGATACAGTTTATTGTTGAAGAATAAGGTTACCTCTGGAATCGGGTAATTAGCGGCAATATAGAGCGCATTTAATAAATTAGTTTGTCCGTCGGATCTCAATTCTGCTAATGGTATTTGAGAGCCCGTTACAATAACGGGCTTGCCCAAATCCTCAAGCATAAATGACAGTGCCGATGATGTATATGCCATCGTATCGGTGCCATGCAGAATGATAAAGCCGTCGTAATCTGCGTAATGCTCAGCAATATCATCCGCGATTAATTGCCAATCAGACGGGGACATATCGCTTGAGTCAATCAGGTGGTCATATTCATGAATAGTGAACGCCGGCATTTCACTGCGGTGAAACTCTGGCATATTAAGTAAGGTTTCGCTTAGATAGCCCGCAGCGGGAACAAACCCATTGCTCGAAGGCTTCATACCAATTGTCCCGCCTGTATATGCCACATAAATATGCTTACGCATGGATCTCGCCTTATACCAACATGACTTTTTTTAATCGTTTGAGCAATGCCTCATCTGTTTTTTGCAACGGACCACAGCCTATCCATTCGCTTAGCAATTCATGTTTAGTCGGCACATCATCACCTTGGAGTCTAGCAGCCATGAGCTCTAGTTGCAGACGCTTGCGTTCAATATCATCTGATTTATTACTCGGCATGTTCGCAATAATTTCGGATTGGATAGTCAACGCTTTACGTTTTCCATCGTCTTCGCTACCGGCTGACGACTTCATGATTTGCTGATACTTATTGGGCAATTCATCTACATTTTCTGGCAAAGTATTGTCTTTCCAGGCTGCTAAAGTATCAAATAATAGTTGCCACTGCGCCCCATCTTTTTGCTCTTCAAGTTCGACTTTTTTTACTTCATATTGTTGTAAAATAACATCTAACATCTGCTGTTCAGTTTTTGCTTGTCGAGTAGGAATATCATGAATGTTTTGACTGAGCACATCTAGTTCAGCCTTAAAATTAGACAAATCGTTCATTGCACTAGCGCCACTAAGTTGCTGCTTTAAGGTGTCCGCTAACGCGTGAAATTCAGTTTTAATTTGTGCAAGTTGTGACGCATCTGAATTTCTTTTTTCATTAATTTTTGCGAACACGGCATCATTTGCTTTGCGAAATGCTAACCACAACTGATCGTCGTTCTGTTTACCAGAAAACCCAATATCTTTCCATTGTTGCTGATATTGCTTTGCCGAATCAGCGGCACTACTAACATCATCAATAGAATCGAGTTCCTGAGCTTTTTTCAACAGCATTTGTTTGCGTTGCGCGTTTTCAGAATAAAATTCATCTAAGCGAAATTGAATTGGCTTTAACGCACTTTGATAGCCTTTTTGCAACTTACGACGGTCTGCTTGTTCCAAGTTTCCTAGCGCACGCCATTGCTTATTAATAACGCTTAAAGAACGCCCCAAGGTGGCGGCATTTTCATGCTCACTCAATGCACTTAATTCATCGATAATTGTTTTCGCAAATTGCGCATTCTCAGCTCGGATTTTGTCTTGTTCACGGTAGTATTCTCTACACGGTAAAAACGCTTTTTCTATCGCTTCATCGAATGCTTTATTCAGCGCATCATCTTCATCGGTTCCTAACTTTCCTAGGTCATTCCATTGAGCTCTAAACATTTTGACGCTATTGACTCTGTCAGGAATGCTCTCAACATTTTGTTGCAATACCAAAGCATTCAATTCCCCAAGCAAGGCCGGTTTTCTTGGTCCAGCAATAAATGCCTGAAGTTCTTGTAACTCTATCGCTTTCTCATTCAACTCTGTATATAACTTAGTGAGCCCTTTGTAACTTTTCCCAGGCAAAGCTTGATACATCTTCTGTGCGTATTTAAAGGTGGCTAACGCGGGTTTGAAACTACCCTGCTCAATCATTCTTTGAACAGTTTTAAGCTTACCTAATGTCTTTTTTTCTTGCTGTTTAAGTTCCTCCTGAACAGCAGAAATTTTATTTCGATATTTCCTTTCAGTCTCATTCCAAGCGGCTGTAATTGAATCAGGCAGCGGCAGAGTAACTTTCGTCATCAACTGCTTCCATTCATTTTTCAGCTGTTTTAGTACAATGGCAAGTTCATCATCTGTTAACTCTTCAGACACTCCTTGCAACTGAGCAACGAGTGCTTTCGCGCTGTCGTGGGTTTCACGCGCATTGGGGAGTTGTTCTAAGAAACCTTGATAGGTGCCTATACTTGACGACAATGACTTAATCGCGCGCTTGTGCGCTACTGTTTGCGGACGTTTGGTCGCATCATCAATATCGATACTAATATCAGTTAATGCATTGCTCAACAATTTAGACTGCGCGAGTAAACTCGGGTCGTCAATTGACGCTAAAATAGCATCTATTTGCTGCTTCACTTGTTTAAAACGTTCATCTATATCAGACAAGGCATTGGTTGTTAGTTTAAGTTCGTTAGCGCTCTGCCAGTCTTCTTTCAATATGGCTAAGCGTTTTTCAACGGACTCATTTACACGTAAATACTTTGCTGCCAGCAACAACGCAGTTTCCTCATCCATTGCGCTAAATTGTACTTTATATTGCTCAAATTCTTGGCAAAGTTGCTCCTTGTTTTCATATATCTGTTGGTAATCTCCATTATCTTTTAACGCAAGAAGTTTAGAAATAATTAATGTCGACTCCATCTTCAGCTTTATTGGTAATGCAGCTAATTCTCTTAATCTTTCAATTTTTACATCAATGGTATTTTTCACCCTATTATCTTTGGCGAATTTAAGCATCTTATTCAATTCGTTACTATCGTCTGTGCGAGTCACAATAACTTGTTGCTGCGCTAAGTTGGCGTGATCTTTAAAATACAGGCGATTAATATTTTGTTTGTTTATCTTCAATAGCACAGCGAGTGCTAACACATCGTTATTTTGTAAGCGTTGATTACTAAGGAGCATTTGCTCAAGTAAGCCACTATTTTTAGACTCGACAACAAACGAATTAAAGTCCGCTTTGCTTAACATCGTTGAATTGGGATTATTGACCTCCGCCAACACTCTTTCGTAAGCGTGTCTTTTTACTTTTACATTTTCAGCCGTTTCCGACGCCTTTAACCATAATGGAAACGAATTAAGTTTGTCGAGTGCAGCAAGACTAACATTCGCTTGGCTATCGTTAAATGCAAGTTCATGCAACGCTTGTTTGTCTGCTGGCTTGTCGAGTGACAAATTTGCAATTGACGTCAAGCGTACTTTAGGGTCTGAATTGAGGTGTTTTGCTTTAAAAAATCGATCAAATATCATCTTGTTTAAACCGCGCAATCGTATTTAAGTCATGAGTACTGCTTTGTTTAGCAGTTTCTTGTTTAGCGTCTTTGCCCAGTGCTTTATCAAATTCTTTTTTGAGTTCTGAGCGGCTTTTTTGTACTACTTCACCATTTTTACCAATCGTCATATGCTCTTCTGACTGTTCCACTTTCGCTTGATACATTAGTACCGCTTGCAATGAATTGCTTTTTTGTTCTTCTGATAACAGATTGCCATCAGACCATTTACCAATTTCAACGGCAGTGCGCAAGTTCTCATAGATTTGCGGTGTCATCGCTTCAACTAGTTGCTGAATATTCACGTTTATTTCCTTTTTCCTAATGCAAGCCTGACACGATTTACGGCATACCAAACAAAACCAATAATGGTGGTAGCTATTGATAAATTATATTGAATTTCACCTGGTTCAGATCCTCCCCAATAAATAAGGCCGAAACCGGTTATAAACATCAATATGGCGAGCATTGATTGATTTTGTAATTTTTGCATCGCTTGATAGTGCACAAACTTTGCTTTTCTTTCCATATCTTCTGCTGTTGCATTGCCAATATTGAATTCACAATGGCTGCATAATTTTGCTTTGTCAGAAATAGGTTTTGAACAAGATGGGCATGCTGTAATAGCCATACGTGTCTCCGTTTAAATTTGGTTCTAAGGACTAATTTGACTTATTTACTACGTAAAAAAAGGTTAATCGACCATTCGAGTAACCTTTCTTCTTAATATTGAGTTAAATTTTACTTTTTATATTTATCCCAGTATTCATTCATTGATTCTTTCATTTCTTTTCTCAGCATCATTATACCGATCAAGTTGGGTAGTGTCATAACCACAATAGCGACCGCTGACAGTGCCCAAACTAATGTTGTATCTGAAATTGCAGCCCAGAAAAAACCAGCACAGTAAATGACCCGATATGGCATAACCGAACGTGGACCCAGTAAATATGTCATTGCTCTGTCGCCATAATATGACCAAGCAATTGCGGTAGAAAATGCAAACAACAGTAAACCGATAGACACGATATACTTCCCAAATTCACCAAAATAGCCCCGCGTAAATGCAATTGCAGTTAGATTGGCCGAATGAACCAGTGATTTACCTTCTACAATGATAGTTTCTTTAAGTAAGGCACCATCAACGACTTTAAGTATACCCGTGAATGGATCTTCTGCAGATCCGACACTGTAAGTCACATTTTCTGCAAATGAACGGCTGTTCAACAATGTGAAACCACTCGTCGTAGCAGTCCCGTTTAACACCTGGATTTCACCTGTAAAATTAGTTACTTCGTCACCCTCCTCGTTATTCAAATGCAAGAAAAGTTTGCTTGTATCTTCACTATTGGACTCATCATATTGTCCCGCCAGAAAGGTCATATCAGAGCGGTCAAATATATTTTGATGCTTCTCTTTCCATACACCAGAAGATAAAATAACTAGGCCTGTGAGCGTACAAATAATAATAGTGTCGATGAATGGTTCTAAAATAGACACCATCCCTTCCGAAACTGGTTCTTTGGTTTTAGCTGCTGCGTGTGCAATTGGAGCTGAGCCCTGACCGGCTTCATTACTAAACAAGCCTCTGTTTACCCCGCGGTTAAAGGCATAGGCAAGCGTTGCGCCTAAAAAGCCACCTGCAGCAGCAGAACCAG
The DNA here is from genome assembly GCA_047621375.1 of Glaciecola sp. Taxonomy (GTDB): domain Bacteria; phylum Pseudomonadota; class Gammaproteobacteria; order Enterobacterales; family Alteromonadaceae; genus Glaciecola. The sequence goes on along the minus strand of JBLHOI010000113.1, from coordinate 1,635 downwards.
TGAAGGCATCGCTGATTACAGAAACAAAAGCGGGACCAACATTTTCTATATTAGCGAAAATAACAGCAAAGGCACCAATGATATAAATAAGTGCCATTATCGGAACAATTCGACTAGTTACCGCAGCAATACGGGTGATGCCGCCTAAAATGACGAGGCCAAGTAAAATTGATAATAATGCGCCAACAACTACTGGTGAGAAACCAAATGTTGCTTCCATACTAGTTGCGATACCATTACTTTGGGGCAGGTTCCCAGTACCAAAAGAACTGATTACGGTTGCTATAGCGAAGGCAACTGCTAACCATTTCATGTTCAGTCTGCGGTCCATGTAATACATTGGACCACCAGCCATTGTGCCATCTTCAGTTTTAACACGGTATTTATGGGAAAGGGTTACTTCTACAAATTTTGTCGTCATTCCTAAAAATGCAGTTGCCCACATCCAAAATAATGCGGCTGGACCACCAAGAAAAATAGCAAAAGCAACGCCACTAATATTACCAGTACCAACGGTACCAGAGAGCGCAGTGGTTAATGCCCTAAAATGGGTTGTATCGCCGGGTTCATCGGCTTTATCATATTTGCCGGTAACAACTAACCAAGCATGCTTAAAAAATCTTATTTGCGGAAATTTAAGATAAATAGTGAAGAATGCACCTACACCTAAGAGCGCATAAGGAAACCAAAAAGCACTACCCAAAAAGCCATCGAGCAGATTAAAAAAACCTAATAATCCTTCCAAAATTATATCCTCATGTTTTTATTTTTATTTTTACGGTTAATTCTGTTTAAGCGCGAACAACATTAGCATAATTTGTCAGCTACTTAGTAAATTACCGCAGTTTGCTACTTACGGCTCTTACTGCAATCAATAAATCTTCACCTAACTGCTGACAGCGCGGTGCAGACCAGCCATAAGTTGGATCTGGCAAATTATTATTATCTTTGAACGGCATTTCCAGTGTGTATGAAAGGCAATCGTAACGGTGCCCGACTGCGTTGCACGCAATGGTCGTATTGCCGGTGCCCGGCGCGTCTTTATCATATCCATAGACATCTTGAAATTCTGGGGTTGCTAGCATTAATGCTTCTTTAAACCGATTCTCTAGCATTGCTAAACGCTCGCTATAATTGGTGTTACCTTCGCATCCAGCAACAAAATTATAGGGTAGTGATTCGTCACCATGGATATCTAAAAACATATCAACACCATATTTATCCATCGCTTGCAGCGTATACAATACTTCCGGACTTTTTTCCGCGCTAGGGTTCTCCCATTCTCTATTTAAGTTAGTACCAATGGCATTAGTACGCAGGTGACCACGCGCTGCCCCGTCTGGATTCATATTGGGGATTACATAAAACACGTTGTCTGCGAGTAACTGTTTTGCAACACCGTCATCCTCATCCAATAAACGGCGAACTAAACCTTCGACTAACCATTCAGCCATAGACTCTCCAGGATGTTGCCTTGCCGTTATCCAAATTTTATTCTTCCCTAGCGCTTCCTCACCTATGACTAATAAAGACATGTCACGGTTGTCCAAGGTAAAACCGATATGTCTTAATTCACAATCAAAAGACATTTGCGCAGCTGAAATAAAGTCTTGATGGCGCTCATAGCTATAAGGC
>JBLHOI010000112.1:0-6771 GCA_047621375.1 Glaciecola sp. | reverse complement strand
GCAATATCACTGCCCACTAGCCGAATTGATCCGATATTTTTTTGCCAAGAAAATTCAGCGTTTAGACCCGCAATTCCTGGCACCTTTCCACTAGGGTTCCACTTAATATCATTAAGTTTGAAGTGCGCGGCAACACCAGTGGGTCTTTTTTGAATAGCTAGGTTAGAAATAGTACTGGTTGGTTCAATCGCTTTTAACTGCTCGAGTAAATTCCTGTTAAACAATCCTACAATGGGTAGTAGCGGAGCTACGGCAAAACTATCAGCTGCTTGAATTTGTAATTCACCTTGCTTCGAGAGTGAACCTTTCAAACTAGTCAATAGTGTTTTGTCATACACAGAGATTGCGAGATCGTTGACGTTAAACAACCATTTGTCTTCCACTGGCTGCGCCACAAAAACGCCAGATTCTATACCCGTACTCAGATCCACCTCATCTTGCTTCCAAATAAATCTCGTTGGTTTTATGTTGCCGTAGACTTTGGTAATCGACTTATCATTAATATCAGCCCAGAACTCAAAATTTGCTCTGCCTTCAAGTAGCTCGCTTTCTAACGCAGAAAATTCGTTGATCCAAGGCGATACATCTAATTCATCGGCCTTTGCATAAATCATCCCTTCGAAATTATCTGCTCGACCTTTAAGATCGATGACAAAAACGGCTGAGTTAGTAGCCAATTCAGACACAGTGATGAGCCCAGAGCCTTGGTGACGTTGCCCTTTATTGATCCATACCAAATTGGCGATATTAAAAGATTGGCTATTGTTTGCACCGCTAATGCTTACTTCGCTATTAACCAGAGAAAAGGCTTGTAACTGCTCTAAAAAAAGGACTTCTAAGGCATCTAATATTGGAAAGTCATTATTTGAACTTTGAATTTGTTGCAAATCAATATCTAAAGACAGACCATCTAGACTAAAGCTTTTTGAGGATACTTGACGGGTTAATAATGAATCCCAAAAATCAATTTCAACGTAAATATTTTGAATATCGAGCTGGATAGGAGAATTATCGCTTCGTTCAAGAGTGACCCCCTCAAGCACTAGCGCAGGGCCTGATCCCTGCCATGAAGCAGAAATTGAAGCGATTTGCAGACCTACGCCATATTCTGTTTGCACATAATCTTGAAAAATTTGTTTTTTGTCGTTTAATAACGGCAAAGAATAGCGCAGCAGACTCATCAAAAGCGCAAATACGACAAGCGTAATCGCGATGAGTGTCCATATCTTACTGACAATATATGTTGCTACACTTGATAGTTTATTCACATCATTACCACATCAAATTTGTCTTGATGATACAACAGCTCCGTCTGTATTTTTATTTGCTTGGACACGAACACTTCCAATTCGGCCAACATGTGAGATTCTTCACCTAGCAGAGCATCAGCGACGATAGATGATGCATAAACAACAAATTTATCGGCATCGTAGGCACGGTTCACTCTGACAATTTCACGCATGATTTCAAAACAGATTGTTTCTACCGTTTTGATACTGCCACGTCCTTTACAGGCCGGACATTCGCCACACAATATGTGCTCAAGACTTTCTCTGGTGCGTTTACGGGTCATTTCAATTAAACCCAACGCAGTGAAACCATGAATATTTGACTTTGCTCGGTCTTTGCTCATCGCTCCTTCTAGACTGTGTAGGACCCGCCTTTTGTGATCTTGTTCCGTCATATCGATAAAATCGATGAGTATCATGCCACCTAAATTGCGCAAACGTAGTTGTCTAGCAATAGATAATGTTGCTTCAATATTAGTATTAAAAATAGTTTCTTCTAAATTGCGATGACCAACAAAAGCGCCCGTATTAATATCAATCGTTGTCATCGCCTCGGTTTGGTCGATAATAAGATAACCACCAGATTTAAGGTCAACCCGCCTTTCTAATATGCGCTGGGCTTCATTTTCAACATCATATAGGTCGAATATCGGGCGCTCGCCCGTGTAGTATTCAAGTTTGCTACTAAGTTCAGGAACATAGTCTTTAGTGAACTGCTGTAACTCAGTAAACGACAATTTTGAATCAATTCGAATACGGTCTAATTCGGTCCCAACAAAATCACGCAATACGCGTCGAGCTAAAGGTAAATCTTCATATAACACATGGGTTTGCTTAAGCTTTAGGCGCGATTGAATTTTTGCCCATAAACGACGCAGAAAGTCTGCATCTTGATGCAATTCTGTTTCAGAAACCCCTTCTGCCGCTGTGCGTAAAATAAAGCCGCCATTTTCATCACATAATGATTCGACTAAGCTCTTTAATCGCTCACGCTCTGATTCATCTTCAATACGTTGCGAAATTCCGACATGCGTTACATTGGGCATAAATACCAAATAACGCGAAGGTAAAGTAATATCTGTTGTAAGACGCGCACCTTTAGTACCAAGAGGATCTTTGACAACTTGAACAACAATGTCCTGGCCATCTCTGACCAATTCTCTAATATCTTTCTTTTCTATTACCGTTTCAGATACCTCAACCGCAATTTCATCATGCACTGCAATATCAGAGGCATGCAGAAATGCGGCTTTATCCAAGCCTATATCGATAAAGGCTGCTTGCATGCCCGGTAATACTCGACTTACCTTACCACGATAAATATTGCCTACTAGGCCTCTTTTAGTATGCCTTTCGATGTGAATTTCTTGCAGAATACCATTCTCAATTAAAGCCACTCTGGATTCTGATGGGGTCACATTAATTAACAGTTCCGCGCTCATAAATGTATTCCCATTTCTGCTAACATTAATTGTGTTTCAACGAGAGGTAGTCCAACAACGTTGCTATAACTGCCATTAATTCGTTTCACAAATTTACCTCCTATGCCTTGGATCGCATAACTACCTGCTTTGTCTTGGGGTTCGCCTGTTAGCCAATATGCTTGTATTTGCTGATTAGATAGACAGGTAAATTCGACTTCAGTTTCCACTACTTTCGATATTTTTTTATTTGCCGCAAACATCACTACACCTGTCATTACGATGTGACGCCGTGCAGATAACTTAGTTAGCATGAGCATACTATCATTTTGACTTATCGGTTTACCAAAAATTTCATGTCTATAGGTAACAATAGTATCAGCCCCAATAACTATTGCATCTGGGTTTTTGAGCCATATCGCCTCTGCTTTTGAATAAGCCAAACGCTGCACAAGAGCCTTGGGTAATTCATCCTGTTGTGGTGTTTCGTCGATGTCGGCGGTTTGGATCTCAAAATCGCTGAGAAGATGAGCTAGAAGTTCATGGCGGCGGCTAGAGGCAGACGCTAAGATGACTTTAGGTAAGTCATGCATATTCGGCATATTAGGTGACTCGAAGTAATCTACGGTAACGTCTTAAAAACCAGAATAACCAAGGCCATAAAAAGACAGAAGTGATGACTGGCCATAAAAACTCAAATCTAAACTGCACGCCCGTTAGCCCATATTGTAACCAATAAACAACCATGTGATAGAGCATAGACAAGATAAATATCATAATCGCCTGTTGTATCACGCTATAGTTTCTAAAACGTTGATAGTTGGCAGCAACTAAATAAACAGGAATGACCATTGCAAAACTATGCACGCCCAATGAAGTCCCATAAAGAATGTCTAAAACCACACCGCAGATAGCCGTTGTGCCTAGACTAACTCGGTTAGGTAGTGCCATAGTCCAATAACATAACAGTAATAACAACCAATCGGGACGATAAACGTCTATAGATGCTGGCATCGGAATAATTTGGAGAATAAATGCGACAATAATACTTACTGGAATAAGGGTCTGATTTAACTTCACTGTTTTACCTCAGTCTCTTGTAGCCCAGTAGTATCAGTAAATACCGTGTCTGGCGCAATGGCGCCCGCTGGAGCATCAGTTTGTGGCCAAAGTAACAACAAGTATTTTATACGGTCTAGTTTTGCAAATGGGGTGGCTGTAACTTCTGCAAAAGGTCTACTTTCGTTACGTACAATTGTCGTTATCGTGCCTACCGGATAACCCTCAGGGAACACCTCGCCAAGTCCAGATGAGACGAGTACATCGCCCTCTTCGATGTCTGCGCTGTGAGGTACGTGTTGAAGCTGCATAGAATCCAAACTCCCATCGCCAACGGCAATAAAGCGCACGTTGTTACGCTCGATGCGAACGGGAATGGCATGTGTAACATCTGATATGAGTAAAACCCGACTGTTGGTTGTACCCACTTCGGATATTTGGCCAACAATACCGCTGTCATCTAATACCGACTGACTGAGAAAAACACCGTCCAGAGCGCCTTTATTAATCACAATTTGATGGCTATAAGGATTGGTATCGACGGCCATCAGTTCGGTGATCATCTTGTGCATGTTGTCGCGTACTGGTGCATCCAGGAGTTTGCGTAAATTTTTGTTTTCTTGCTCCAATATGCGAAATCGCTGCAGCTGTTCGCTCATTAAAGTGACTTGGTTGGTTAGTTTTTCATTGTCGTTTAGTAGTCGTTGACGTGAACTAAACCGATCTGCGCTCCAACTCAGCATAGCGCCGGGCAAGTTCGCAATATATTGCAGCGGACTTACCATTGAATTCAAATAAGTTCTTGCGGTGGCAAAGTTTTCCACTTTAGTGTCTATTATCATAGCACCTACTGATAACACTAGGATCACAGCTAATCTAACAAATAAACTTGGACCGCGGGCAAAAACTTTATTCATATTGACATCGAGGCTAACGCCAGCACTTATTCATAACTAAATAAGTCGCCACCATGTAAGTCAATCATATCGAATGCTTTACCACCGCCACGAGCGACACATGTTAGTGGATCATCAGCAATCACCACTGGAATACCGGTTTCTTCCATTAATAGCCGGTCGAGATCTTTCAACAAGGCGCCCCCCCCGGTCAACACCATGCCACGCTCGGAAATATCCGACGCTAGCTCAGGAGGAGACTGCTCTAACGCGACCATTACGGCGCTCACGATACCCGATAATGGCTCTTGTAAAGCTTCTAAAATCTCGTTGCTGTTAAGAATAAAACCTCGGGGAACACCTTCAGCGAGATTACGACCACGAACTTCAATCTCTCTTACTTCTTCTCCAGGGTACGCAGTGCCTATTTCATGCTTGATGCGCTCAGCGGTTGCTTCACCAATGAGTGAGCCAAAATTTCTACGAATATAGTTAATAATAGCTTCGTCAAATTTGTCACCACCAATTCGCACTGATGAAGAATACACCACACCATTTAACGAGATGATGGCCACTTCGGTTGTGCCACCACCAATATCAACAACCATTGAACCTGTTGCCTCTGATACTGGTAACCCAGCACCAATGGCAGCCGCCATCGGCTCATCAATTAAATAGACTTCTCGAGCTCCGGCACCCAGTGCTGATTCGCGAATAGCACGGCGCTCCACTTGGGTTGAACCGCAGGGCACACACACCAGAACACGAGGACTCGGTCTAAGAAAGTTATTGTCATGGACTTGTTTAATAAAGTGCTGAAGCATTTTTTCAGTCACATAAAAGTCTGCAATTACGCCGTCTTTCATTGGCCGAATAGCCTTAATATTTCCTGGCGTTCTACCCAGCATTTGCTTAGCTTCACGACCTACTGCCGCTACAGTTTTTGGACCGCCTGCGCGCTCTTGGCGGATCGCCACTACGGAGGGTTCATTGAGGACAATACCTTGATCCTTTATGTAGATAAGCGTATTCGCTGTACCTAAATCGATCGAAAGGTCGTTTGAGAACATGCCTCGAAGCTTTTTAAACATGGAATGCCTTTGCGTTATTTTTGTTGTTTTTTTGGGGCCCACGAATTCAGTTAAAAAAAGAACTAGCGAGCAGTTAGAACAGGATTATAGGGCTAATCTGGTAACTTTACCAACGCATTGTGATAAGGGCAAGCAACGCGTCGGTAAAATTAGTCACTAATTGCGTCAATCTGAAGCTGTTGAGTTAAATCAGTCGTTAAATACTTCGCGCCAATGAATTGTTCGGTCGTTTCCTCGATAAATACCAAAGGTGGCAACTGCTTCAGGACTGTCATTATAAGCACCATCGTTGTCCCAATCGTAATGAAACCAATCGTAAGCATTATATCGCACACCAATCTGACCTTGAATTCCAGCTCCCGGTGCTTGTAACTCTATTGTTTGGGTCTGACCGTTAATGAAACTGCCGGTTCCTCCGAGCACACTAGTGTGTGACGGATCTAAACTAATATCAGTCAGTAATATTTTACCTGCATCATAACTAGCGCAATTCTCATCCGGGGTGGCTACAAACGCATTACCATCAAAATGTTCAATTTCCATTAGTTGTGGAAAGTTTGAGGTTTCAGGTCCAAAGCTATTATTCAATAGTAAACGGCCAAATCGAATTTCAACGCCTGTGGGTGATACATCGACAGTCGTTGTCACACTTACATTGTCAGCATCTACAATAGTCGCGACCGAAAAATCGATATCAGACGTAAATGGTGCGACTAATGCGTTAGCAGAACGGTTATAGAAAAAATGATCCGCATCTGATAATTGATAGTGTAATGTTCCTTTGGGTAATGCAGTACCGTTAGATGAAGCGGTCAGATTAGTCTGACTCAAGATGCCGTTACTCATGACAGCCGTTAAGGATAATTGATTGCTATCAGCCCCTACCGCCGATTGGTCGACATTAGGTACCGTCAGGTTAATATCTGAGGCGCTAAGTTTCATATAGTCATCAAAATAATTTTGAGTAATATTACCTTGTGTATTATGTGCGGTGATGGCCAAGACTGGATTGGTC
>JBLHOI010000111.1:0-6802 GCA_047621375.1 Glaciecola sp. | reverse complement strand
CTTCGTAAATTGATTTTTTGTCGCGTAGCTCCAGATCCTTGAGCATTTTATTTACAACACTCATTTAATCCAACCCAAATCTGACAAATCGATATTCAGCGACATATTAGTCAGAACCATTATAAAAACAGACGCCGCAATAAAAAGTGAGGTTGGTAACCAGCCCCAAAAACTATGTTTACGAATAGGAATGGCGGCTTCAGTGTCGTCAATTGCAGCTTTGACATGTTGTAATGTGATTTTTTGCACACCTTCACCATACGCCAACATAAGTGACTTATGACAAAGCACGTTGACTATTCTTGGAGTTCCGCCACTAGCTTTATGTAATAATTGGCAACAAGCTTCATCAAATAAGCCTTCAACACGATAGCCCGCAACGGCCATTCTATGACGGACGTATTGATACAACTGATCAGCATCCATCAATTTTAATTTATAGGAAAATGTAATGCGCTGGAGTAATTGGCGTAATTTTGGCTGTTTTAACTTGTCGTCTAATTCAGGTTGCCCGAATAAAACAACTTGCAAGAGCTTTTGCGACTCTGTCTCTAAGTTCGTCATTAAACGAAGGGCTTCAATACTTTCATCGGGTAAAGCTTGTGCTTCATCAATAATGAGAACCGCATTCTTATGTTGTTTATGAATTTCGACAAGACGTTGCTGAATCAATTGAGTGAACTCTTGTTGATCCGTTCCCTCAGGTAATTCGACGTTTAATTCTGCTGCTACCGAACGACGTAATTCCGCTGGTGACAAATATGGATTAGGAATATAGGCGCTAACAAACCCATCCGGAAGTTCGTTGAGAAGCTTTCTGCAAATAAGTGTCTTGCCCGCGCCAACTTCGCCAGTCACTTTGATGAACCCCTCCCCGCCTCTGAGCGCAGTAGATAACACCTCAATTGCTTCTTTATGACTCGGCAGGCCAAAATAATAGCTGGTATTTGGCGTGAGCGTAAAAGGGAGTTCTCGAATACCAAAGTGATATAAATACATGCTTATTCCACGTACAACCAATCGGCCATTTGTGCACGACTGGTTTCGATTTGCTGACGCATAGTGTTCTTGCCAACAATAGTCGGCTTAAGCAATATAATAAGTTCTTTCTTAGTTTCTTTCTCACGCTTACTTTTGAACAAATTACCCAAAATTGGAATATCGCCCAATAGCGGTGTTTGTGAATTCTCTGTTGTGATGATCGACTGCATCAAACCGCCAATAACGACGATTTCACCCGACATTGCACGGATTATTGTGTCTGATTCGCGAATAGTGCTCTGCGCCAAGGGCAAAATGTATTGCTCCTCATTCAAGGTAATCACTTTTTCTTGCTCTTGTGTTTCAATAACAGAAGGATGAATGTGCAATAAAATACTACCGTTAGCGTCAATTTGTGGCGTGACATCAAGTGCAATACCGCTAAAAAATGGAGTTAAACCAATATCGGGAGTAATTGAGGTTGAATTCGATGTAATCGTATTTGAGGTAGAAACATCAGTAACAAAATATTCATCTTTACCCACTTTTATTACTGCTTTTTGGTTATTAATAGCGGTCACACGGGGGCTTGAAAGTACCTGTACATTGCCTTGTGTATCGAGCAAATTGAGCACACCACTGAAGTCTTTATTTAAGAAAGATAAGCTAGTAATACCGCCTAATGAGGCTGATATCTCGTTCGCAAAACTCCCCGACGAGGTATTAAAACTAAGATCCGTAGTGCCCGCATGTGACAATACCTGAGTCCAGTTGATACCTTGTTGATATTCATCGTCTAATATTACTTCCAAAATACGCGCTTCAATGATGACTTGGCGTTGTAAACTTTCTTCCGAGGTACTGAGAAAATTACCGATGGTCTTTAATTCAGATGGTAAAGCTCTTATCGTGACTAAGCCAGCTTGTGGCGATACGAGCACTGAACGACCTTCTGCATTACCTAACATTGATTTCAAACTTATTTCAAGGTTCCCCCAAAAATCCGTTTCAGTGCGTGTGTTAATTGAAGTACCATTTGAGCCATTGCCATAAGTAGAGTTGTTGCCACCCTGGTTATTACTTACCTGAGAGTTTCCACTGAAGTTGTTTGAGCCACCATTGTTGTTGTTGCTATTGCCGTTATTATTGTTACCTGCATTTTCGGACACACCACCAGAAATAATACTCGTTTGAGTATTACCGTCGCGCTTCATCAACAAGTAGTTAACCGCGAACGTCTCGGTCCGCATACCCGCTGGAAACACTTTATAAATATTGCCAGTACGGTCAATATGAAAACCATATAGGTCAGAAACAAGATCAAAAATTGTATCTAGTTCTACTTGTTTCAGGTCAAGAGATATAAGCCCAGTTACTGACGGATGAATAGCGACCGAGAACGGCGTATCTTTTACCAATCCAGAAAAAAAGCTGACCGCGTCAATTTGTCTGGCATTAATGTCGTATTTATTTGCCGTAAATAAAGTATCGCTAGGTTTCGTCATCTCACCAGCAAACAAATAATCAGAAACGGCGGCCTCTAATTCAGGAGCGGGTTGAGGGTCTGGCAACTGAAACTGCATTTGCATTTGAGCGTCTAACTCTTTGGCCAGTGACTTTTCAACATGACTACTTTTGGCCGCTTGACAGCCCGCCAATGCAATCGCAATAAAGCAAAGACTCAATGCTTTGCAGAACCGTAAATTATTCATTATTTGTCTGCTTCTTAAAATCACTTTTTTCATTTACCAAAAACCTTAGAGGCTTCGCCTTCGGTTCATTCTCATTCTTTAAAAACACGCCAGAATTAGTGATCTCTGTCACGCGCCACGCGCCCACTTTCTCACCAACTTGCAACCAGCTATTATTAATCACGGCATAAAATACTAGATTTTTTTTCAACACGGCAGTGAGATTGATTGAGGTATTAACATTTACCTGGTCAACATCAACGAGGGTCTCGCTTATACTCGGTGGACGAGTAGGATCGCTGATTTTTTTTGCGTGCACCGTTATCGCAATACTAAATAGTATTGTGCACAACGCAATGCACCCACAAAGCCGTCTACAGTTATTAATTAACATTGATATAAGCCTCACTTCTACTTAAGGTAAACAGCTCAATATCAACTTGTGCTCGCGGAAACTCTTTCACTTCAAACTGAATTTCTCGCCAATGCAATTTCCACTCCATTTGTTCTGCAAGAATTAGAAAATCACGGGTATCAAGGTATGAGCCCTCGAACCTAATTCGTAGACCATGCTTAAATAGTTCAGGACCAATAGAATCCTCAGAACCAGTAGGTTTTGTATCATTTCCAAAAATATTGCTCGGCGGTATAGAGGACATGCTCATTAATCTGAGTTTATTCGCCTTAGCGAATAATTGCTCGAGTAACAAAGGCATTGCATAAGGCGGCACTAGTTGCTCAAGCTCGTCAGTAAACAACTTCTCCAAAATCAAGATTTGTTGATTAACAGCCGTAATTTGATTTTCGATTTCAAGATCTGTATCAAGATTAAGCTCAGACTGAACTAACTTGACGTTATTTGCTGCCTCAACAAGGCGAAGCTTGTGCTCTTTTATTTGCTGGCGGATATTAATTGTCTGCGCAATGGTGGGCTCAAGTAAGCCTAAGATGAAGACAATACAAATAACAAAAGGAAACACATAGAAGAGCAATTTTTGCTCGCGAATCGAAATGGTATTAAATTTAGCCTCAAGGTTATCCATATAACTACTCATTAGTCTCACCTGGCCTTACTTGTTTCTGTGGCATTTTACTTTCAATCTTAAAGCTCAATTGTTCTTCTGCTCGATACACAGTTGCGGCGCCAAAATTGCGATTACTAAAAAAGTCGGTTTTACCAATAGATTTAAGCCAACTAGGCAGCGCATCTGGACGGTTAATATTGCCCTCGATCACAATTTCAGTTTCGTTAACTCTAAATGTTGTTAACCAAATATTGCTATTATTCGCTTCAGCAAATGAGGTGAACGCTGTCGAAAACGGTTTTCCTTGCAGCTGACTTAAACTCTTAAGCTTGTCAGCAAGATATTTCGCAGTTGAGAGCCTCATTTTTTGGGTGACCAACTTTGCCAACAACACCGGGTTTTTTTGACGCAATGTTAAGGTTTTAGTTAAATCGGCTAGCTGACTTTGTGTGGATTTAATAGTGCTTTGCACCTGTGATAATTCTTGCATACGTAATTGTTGATCTTTCCAAAAACCAAAATATGCACCGCCCATGACGAGCGCAGCGAACACACCGAATAGAATTGTGTTAGTAGCAGAAATCCATACAAATTGAGGTTTAAATTGGTCACGATAAAGATTAATACGCATGTTCATAACGATACCTCTGTGCTTTTTAGAGTGTCGCTATTGATATCGTGTTGCTTAGCAGGTTTGCTTTGCTCGGTTATTAATGATTGTTTTACATATGCAGCGCCTAAGCATGAAAAACTAGCCATTTTAAAGTTGAAAATTGAATCACAAATTATCTTGGGCTCAAAAATATTAACCGCCAGTCCCATGTTCTCTTGGATCTGAATTGCGAGCTTTTCTGATAGGGAGGTATCGAGCTTAAGTAATACTTTTCGGACCGGTGGTTGTCTTAGCTGACTTTCGAAATAGTCCATTGAACGTTGTATTTGAACGCAAAGAGACTCGGTGATACCCATTAAAAGTTCGGTTTCACTGTAACTACCGAGATTTTCGAATCCCTTAAGACGGCGAGTAAAGTAAAGCTGATTATTCTTAACAATATTTAAAACGATTTCTTCGCCATGTTCCTGTACTAAGCTAATCACCGCTTCATCCGATGTTGGCATCAATTCAACGGTGGCAGTTTCCTCGATTAAAATGCTTTGTAAGTTTAAATTAGCTTCGTAGATACCCCTGCCAAGATTTTCGATGTCTTTTTGGGGAACAGCAACGACGGTTAGCTTTGACTGACCTGCTGGCTGCGCGGGCGGGTTTAAGTAGTCATAAACATATTCAACATTATGCGATAACAAGTCTTTCAGCGGCCACACAAGGGCAGCATAAACTTCACTTTCAGGTACATTTGGCTTATCAATTTGTAACAGCTGGTACCAATGGGAGGTTAGCGAAACGTAGCAGTCTGTATTTGCTAGTTTGTGACGCTGGACGTAGTCAGCTAGCTGTCCTTGCCAATTTGAATGGCTAAAGCTCGCATCTAACACCCACTGCAATTCATCACCCTGCTTCTGTAACGCGCACAAAAGTACGGTTTCGCCAGAAAAAGCAATACCAATAGAAAAGTATGATGACTTTCCTCTTAGTTTTGATTTGATAAGTTGTCGCCAACTCAAACGCATAAGATATTTGTGCCTTTTGGTTATTTCCGCTCTAATTAACATTGACCAGTGAAATGATCCGATGTCGATAGGTATGCTGTTAGAAACGAGTAGTGTAATGAACGTTACTAAGGTTTATCGACTTCAAAGAAATTCTCTGCACTTTATTAATCACTTTAATTTCAGTTGTAGTGTATGTGAACAATTTTAATAATTAGGTATGCAATAGCTAAGAGACTGTGTCTAAAGTTATACGTATAATTTAATATACAAATCACGGAAATAGTGCAGAAGTCCTAATTAAACTGGCTTAGAGCGCTTAATTTGAGAATATTTTTATCCTAATCTAAATTTATTTACCCTAATAAAAACCAATTTTTACGACGTGAAAATTAGCAAAAAAGTTGAATAAGTAAGAAAAGAAGTATTGAATTCCATTCATTTTCCGGAGCGTCTCCGCTGATAAAAGTGAGTTTTCAATAGTTAAAAAGGATTTGTAGCGATATTTTTATGTGGGGAACTCACTCGGTCTATTTTAGGAAAAGACGCAAAAGTCGGGGTAGCGCTTGGTATTTCATACCTTTTAAGTATGCCTGCAACTAATCTCAAAAACAGCGGCGACATACTGATAAAAAATATAAAACACCATAGAAACAGCCATTCTTAGACCTATTAAGATATTCATAAATAGCAATACTTAACCCTATCGTGAATTATCGCTCACTGTAAGGATAAGTCGCAAAAGACGTACTCGGTGCATTTGTCCACTTAGTTGAACAATACTCACCTTAGTTATTAACGTCCCAATTCAACAGACGTAGTTAAAAACTTATTGCTTACTCCATAAATCGATTCACCAAGCACGTCGTGCTTTATGAATCCCTATTAACTGGCTAGTTTTTACACTTCAAAAACTAAAAAACGCATAAAAAAGCAGTAGTTAACTTTATATGGCATTTTTCTGTAATCAATAAAAAGACACATATAACTAAAAGTTAGATAAAAAAGTTAGACCCACCAATAAAAATAAGGCCTTCAAAGCAGTTATCTAACTTTCCATCAATTTATCTAAGTTTCTACTTATTTTCTAGCGTGAATTGGTAGTCAATTAGTGCCATTTTTTAGATCTACTGTTTACATTACAAATCTAAATTATTTGGCTCTGTTAGCACATACTATTGATTGATATTTTCCAACAATTACGCAAGATTTAGCCAAACTACGTCGACTATAAGAAACAGGTTTCTCTATTGCGGCTAAACCATACTGACTGGCTCTTCCGAGCCTAAAGCAGTCATAGCGGGTTCAAATTTCCGCTCAAATTAACGTGGCTTTTTTAATCATAAAAATACAATGAGTGACAGACGGGTTTGGGCAGATAACGGACGTAGCTATTTTGGCGGATTTAGTCTCCTTAGAGCGATTAGCCGCCATTGCCCTTCCTTATATTCAAGGGCAAGTCCACGGCAAATATAACCGTTCGCCGTTCAAATTCGT
>JBLHOI010000110.1:0-6822 GCA_047621375.1 Glaciecola sp. | reverse complement strand
GAATTCACGGCACTGGTGAACAGTATTTCCCCGCTATCAGGTTTATCTAGTGCAGCTAAAAGATGCAAAAGCGTTGACTTACCTGAGCCGGATGCACCCTGGATACTGATGCTGTCACCTGCGCTGACGGTTAAGTTAACGTTTGTGAGAATACTGCGTTTTTCACCCGCATCGGTATAACTTTTCTTTAAATTTTTGAGGGCGAGCATAAAAAAGGCATCTAATCTCCACTGATGCCTAAGTATACGTTAACTGGGCGCTGAAAGACTACTGATGCAAAAAGCTTTCAATAGGCTCGCCAGTGACGGTAGAAATTTGTTTAAACAGATACATCAATGCAAATATCAGCAAAATCATACTTGGAATAACAATAACAGGGTAGCTTAGTGCGGTCATTCGTCCGAGCTCTTCCGTGTAGGCTGTGGTGCCTGGTTCAGATACTAATATCCATTTTGCTAGTAAATAATTTAAGGCCGAAGATAAAAAGAATGAGCTTGCAACAATATATGAACTAACAGCAACTTTGCTGTTGAATTCCATAGTTAATCCTTTTTCTTCTAAAGTGCTATTTAATTTTGGCCAGTTAACCAATTGGTCATTGAGAATAAGTGCTTTTACCAAGGGCTTTTTACCATACTGTGTAATGATTACGGCTAAACCAATCAGTGCCGGGATAGCAGCCTCTTTAATTGCAATGTACTCAGCTGGCAGCTTCAACAAGCTAATACCACCAGTTAGCAGAACACTTACGATACCCAGTACTGAAAATACATTCACTTTTTTAGTTTGTTTTAGGTCATAAATACCGAAAACCAAAGGGAAAGCTAGCGCTAAAACAATACTCCAAGCGGGGCCCAGATATTCGTCCGAACTTAAATAGCTCATTACTAATACTGGGACCGCAATATTAAAAATTAAATTGCCAAAAAAGCCGTTTTGTTTAGGTTGTTTGTTATCTGTTTCAGACATGTAAATTTAACTGCTCTTGTAAGCTGGGCGTGGATTGTACAAAAAGAAATGATACATTGTCACGTTGATTTTTTTCAAATTACGCACGGCTTCTTAAAAACCAAGCTAAACAGAGACCTGCAATAAATCCAAATAAATGTGATTCCCAAGATATGTATGGTTGGTTAGGCAAAACGCCCCAAATCATACCACCATAAAAAAAGGCGACAGAGACAGAAATAATAATTTGAAATAAGCGTTTATTGAGAAAACCGGCTAAAACTAAATAGCCAAAGTAACCATAAATAATACCACTAGCACCTAAATGAAACGAGGTCCTGCCAAAAAGCCATACCAGTAAACCGGTTAGTAGGATTAGTCCGCAAGATACGGTAATAAAGCGTTGTCCTCCAAACTGCAGCATCAAGACTGAAAATATGGCTAAGGTAACTACGTTGGAAGCAAAGTGAGTAAAATTAGCGTGTAAAAAAGGTGCAGTGAAAATATAGGCTAAATGGCTTAATTCTCTGGGGTAAATACTAAACTGATTAAAGTAGCGACCGGTCAGCATATTGATCGCTTCAACTACAGTTAAAAAACCAACAATGTAGCTAACCCAAATAAGCTGTTTCTTTAAGGTTGTTGGTGAATTTAATGCGGTCAACAAGACTCTCCTATTAGTAAAGAAAATTACAAAATGATATGTGGCATATAGCGTGATAGATCTTGCGTAATAGCCGACATGTCCTCTCGTACAGATATACCTGCAGCCTCGTCATCGACTAACCATGATCCTATTAATGTGTAATTATCGGCAAATTTAGGTAATGGTGTGTGTGCTTGATAAATGAATCCTTCTTCGCCATAGGGACCGCTCGATGAAAGACTCATTTTTCCATTATCCAAAATGTCGATATTAGCTCCTTCGCGAGAATAGAGAGGTTTTTTAACCCATTTTTTAACCGTTGATAGCGCGTTCATACTTGTCAAGTCAGATTCAAAGAACGCAGGTAACAGATTTGGATGTCCCTTAAATTCTTGCCACAATACAGGCAGTAATGCTTTATTTGAGAGAATGGTTTTCCAAATAGGTTCAATCCAAGCTGTATTTGCTTTTAAGGCGTGAGGGCCGAACTCTTCACGCTGCATAAATTCCCACGGGTAGAGTTTAAAGCAATGTGAAATGACTTGATCGTGCAAGTCAGTGAGATCACCATTTTCACCAAGCCCTATATCCTCAATATGCACGAAGTAGTCGCTAAGACCAGCCTCTTTGGCGCAGTCCTGTAAATATTGAACGGTACCGCGGTCTTCATCTGTGTCTTTGCAGCAAGCGAAGTGAAGGTAGTTAATGTCGTAGTAATCAGCTATCACTTTGAAGCGATTCACTAGTTTTTCTTGCAACGAATTGAATTGGTCAGCACGTTTACTGAGCTTATTATTATCTACATTATTTTCAAGCCATAACCACTGCCAAAAGCCTGATTCATACAAGCTAGTAGGAGTATCTGCGTTGTTTTCAAGCAGTTTAGCTGGAGATTTTCCGTCATAGACCAAGTCTAACCTTGAGTAAAGAGAAGGCTCTTTTGCTTGCCATGAATCTGCAATTGCTTGCCAGTAATCGCTTGGTATAGCAAATTGAGTCAGCCGCTCCTCACTCTTCAATACAAGATCAACAACATGTAAACACATCTGGTGAATTTCTTCAGTGGGAGACTCAAGGTCTCTCTCAACCTGCTCTAATGTAAATTGATAGTAAGCACTTTCATCCCAGTATGCTTGCCCGTGCATAGTATGGAAATGAAATCCATAATCACGTGCCATTTTTTGCCAGTTCTTTCTCGCATCAATGGGAAGTCGCAGCACTTAGCCACCCCAGCCTTTGCCACCACTTCGGCTACCCCAAGAGGCTTTTGCACGCACGCTGCTACCAAAACCACCACGACTCATTGTGCGAGTAACGGCTGGCTTTTTATCGAACGCACTCGAACTAACATTGAGCTTGTTCCTCCTTGAATCACCGAAGTTACGGCCATCAGCCCCAACCCAGTTATTGCGATAGGACGAATATCGAGAAGAAGAAGTGAACATGGGCTGGTAATATGGGCGAGGAGCCAATAAATTTCCTATCATGTAACCCGCCATTAACGGCATGAAAATGGAGTTACCATTGTTATTAAGTGTTTGGCATTGATTATTGCCAAACTCATATTCACAATCATTTCTAGTATTATATTTGGGCGCTGTTTTAGCTGCTTCTGCTAAGGCACCTTTATAAGCTGTCTCACATTTTTGCGCCAGACTTGGAAGAGCATCAACACATTCGTCGACACTTTTAAATACGACGGCTTCTTCTCTTCCGCCAGAACACGCACTGAGCAGAACTGAGGCAACGCCCAAGGCTAAAGGTTTGAATGAAAAAGCTTTGCGCATTTTCGACAAATTAATATTACTACTGCGCTTTTGTTTACTGTTAGTTTGCATATTTGGATTACTCCTTAGTAGCTCATGCAAGCGGCGTTAAGCAGGCCTACAGCAACTGACATTGCGCCTAACATGACGCCTGCGGATACTTCATTGTTCTGTATTCTTTCAGCTATTTTGGGCATGAAGGTAAAACGCAAAAGTGCAAAAGCTAGCAGCTGCGCAATAATTGCGACAAGACCCCAAATGGCATAATCGAGTAAAAACACTGAATTGGTGACTGCACCTGACAATGCAATGGCAAAACCAATCATTGCCCCACCAAAACCTATAGCAGCCGCAGTACTTTTTTCTTCTTTGACCAATTTCCACTCATCGTGCGGTGTTACAAAAGCATAGACGATTTTGAAAACAAAAAATAAGGCGATGGAGATAACAAAATATAAAGCGAAATTTTGTAATCCGGCGATTGAATTGAGTACTGCGTTCATTTTATTTTCCTTAACCGTTTATTATTATATCTGCAGGTGACAAGTTAAAACCGGTACTAATGACCAAGCATCTATCATGGTTATTACCGACAATTTTTTCTTCACCTGATACCAGTACTGCTTCTACGTCATCTTCTGAAATAGATCTTTCATAAAGCATTATAAATTGGTCTGTTGTAGTCACATCACCATCTTGTTCGAAGGTTGTTTCAGTCATTGCGACCGGTGGTGATATTTCCCCAACTGCATCCCAAACGCGCTCGTAGGTATCGTCACCTAACGAATACATGGGCTGTGAAATAGCATTGTTGAGCAAGTCTTGCCATTGAGTTTCAGAACCGACAGTTTTGGTATCGTAAAAATACCAGAGTTTAACGTCGGTAATGTGATTCTCTGTTTCCCCACCATCAGTGATCACCTGCAAAAAGGCATCATCGTCGGTATAAAAGCGAAACATGGTGCCGCCAGTATCAAGGATTACTTTGCCAACGGCTTGAATAAGATGCTTGCTCGCTGCACCATTAATTTTGAGAGATGGTTGTAATAATTTTAGTTTGAGAGGATCGAGTTCGAATGAACCACCCAAGTACAGACCCATGATTTCTGGACTGTCAGGCTTGTGTGCTTGTTCTTTGTCTTTTCTTCCGAATAATTTACCGAACATATTTACTCCTTCAACCCACTGTTATTCAAAGTGTAAGCTATTCCAATCGATATTGTTGATACGATGTTCTGCAATATAAAATACTTTATTGCCAGCTTTTACCACATCATCAAAATTCGGATTAACCGATATCTGATTTACTCTTTCTGGCGACGAATAGCCGATAAATGTCGCGTTATATCGCTTTTTCAGTCCTAAAAACAACTTTTCAACACTTAAGTCATTCATGGTGCTCGGCAATTCGACCGAAAACTGTGCCTGACCTTCTTCTACGTCCAAAAGATCGTGATGTAGAAGACTAGAACCAGGGTCGAAAACTGACTTTGCAAGCATCTCAACTGCAACGCTCGGTGTGCACTCTACTTCAGGACAATGCTGTTGTAACAGTCCGACCAAGCTTTCGTCTTCAAAATAGGCCACTTTGTGCGCTTTTGGATTGCGCTTAGAGCAATACAATGCGGTAGTTAACGTAATGTCGTCATATGGATTATCGATGAGTATTGTTTTTGCCGTTGCAATGCAAGCTCGGTCCATGTCCTCGTCCTGGTTAAACGAACTAACATGCACAAATTCAATTTCTGATGGGCGCGGATTTTCAATATCTGCCTTTACGCAGAGCACAATGTCCGGATTTTCCGGAGTATTGACTTTTTCTTTTAGTAATAGTTTTAATAATTGTTCAGTGCGTTTTTCATTCCAACCAATAATTAAAATATGGTTAGACACATTTAACGGTTTCAAACCTCTCGCTCCTCTTCTCCATTGATCACTTACCCACGACGCGATACGTCCAATAATCAAAGCAAAAATACTTAATCCAAGCGGAATAACATACAACGCAACAATCAGCTTACCTGGCGGTGTTGACGGCGACATATCGCCGTAGCCAACAGTTGAGCCCGTCACAACAAGCCAATAAAAATAGTCAGAGGCGTTTAGTAAGGCCCGCTCACCTGCTAAAAAAAGTAATATCCAACTGGAGACTGTATAAAATAAAAGCGCTGTTACTAACGTGTACCAGCGCAGCTCGGAAAAGTATTTCACGCATAGTTTTTTGAGTGCTACCCAATGTAACATGAATGAAAATTTTCCTTTTAGTTTTAAATATAGCAAAAACGGCAACCCAATGGGCTGCCGTTTTTTAGTTTGTTGCTTACTTGCCTAGTATCCGGCTTAATTCATCGTCAGCTGATGTGGAGCCGCCTTTAATACCTGCACCGGCCAAACGCTTCTCAAGATCATCGGATGAGTCGCCCTGGGCTAGTTCCTCAGCGGCCTCAAGTTCAGCACTTCGCAATGTTTGCTTTTCTTGAATCCGAGCTAGTGATTCAGTTGCTGTTTTCATCTTGCTGTTAGCACCTAAATGACTAGATGAAACGGCTATTTGTGCGCGTTGTACTGATTCCGTTGCTTTGATCATATCCACTTGCTGCTCCAAACGACGTAAGTTGTTTTTTGCCTGGTTTATGTTACCCGCAAGTTGCTTTTCTGACTTTGTAAACTGATCTAAATAAGCTTGTTCTGTTTCAACTTGTCCACGCAACTCGGATACACGCTGGGCACAATCCAGTGCCAGCTGGCGGTCAGTATCAATGGCTTTTCTGGCATGGACTTCATATTCGCCGATTGACTTATTCAGCCCTTCTACTTTTTGCTGTGATAACTTACACTTTGCTAAAATTTGCGTACGCGCATGGTCTGACTTTCTCAATTCGTCTTTTGCTTCGCGAATCTCTTGCTCAAGAATTTTAATTGCCTGAGTATCAACAACCGCTTGCGCTGCTTCTGTAGCGGTACCTTTTACGGCAGTAAATAACTTTTTCCAAATTGACATGGTAATCTCCGGTTATTAATAAATTGATTAGTTAGATTTTAAAAAATCTTGGTAAGCGTCCAAAAATGCCTCAACATTTTGAAACAACGTTGAAATTTCTATTAATATGCTCTCTTCTTTTGATTGGCCGCTTAACGAACCAAAAGCTGTGTAATACTGATTTCCAGCAACGGATGAAATACCGATTGTAGTTAGAGGGAAAATCATATGCGTTCTTAGAATCTCTTCATTTAACGCCGATGGGTTTTTCACTTCATCTAACGAGAACAATAAAGATTCAACCAGTATTTGCTCTCCGCTAATTGCCAACCAGGCATCAATTCCGTCTTCATTCGCAATAAGCAAGCAATCTGCTTCGTGTGTAACTACATATCCCTCTTGAGCAGAAATAATTTCTGCTAGTTGTGATAGTTCCCACGTCATTCATCTTCTCCTAAAAGTGTATTTTACCATGTCGTCAT
>JBLHOI010000109.1:0-6826 GCA_047621375.1 Glaciecola sp. | reverse complement strand
ACTCTTCGTTTAATGGACTTATTGAAAGAGCTTGTTTCAATAATTTATTTGAAGGGCTTATTTGAAGGGCTTATTTGAAGGGCTTATTTGAAGCGCTTATTTGAAGGGCTTATTTGAAGGTCCCGCAAAATACCAATCAACATGGCGTCCTAAGGATCACTTGGTTTTGGTAACACAGTAGATAACATACTATTTAGAACAATACACTACGCTGCGACTAAACCTGGCTGAGTTTGCTTGTGATTAAGCAATAAATAAGTCTGCGATTATTTGTCGACTACCTTCCATTTCCCAATGCACAAAAAACCATTCGACGTATTCTGGATATTAATCAAAAATTCTCTGGTATACTGCGAAAACGCTGCCTAGCACAAACTATATTCAGCATTAAATAACGAATGCACTCCCAACTCATTCATTAGCAACTTAAGATAATACAGAGAAAGATATGTCTACCGACCCGATAACAATCAAGCCCTCCTCCAGAAAATCAGAAACGCCAAGAATGAAGGCTGAACGAGGATTGTTTTCGTTTCCAAAATATTGGGCGTCTTGTTTTAGCCCTGCACCATTTTTGCCAATGTCGCGCAAAGAAATGGATGAGTTGGGCTGGGATAGCTGCGATATTATCATTGTGACGGGTGACGCTTATGTTGACCATCCAAGCTTTGGTATGGCTGTTATTGGTCGCACACTCGAAGCGCAAGGCTATCGTGTTGGCATTATTTCACAACCTGATTGGCATTCGAAAGACGACTTTATGCAGTTGGGGGAGCCTAACCTATTCTTCGGTGTTACGTCTGGCAATATGGATTCGATGATCAATCGGTACACAGCAGAGCGTAAGCTTCGCCATGACGACGCATACACAGCCGGCAACATCGGTGGGAAACGCCCAGATAGAGCAGTAACTGTCTACACTCAGCGTTGTAAAGAAGCATACAAAAAACCCGTTATTATAGGTGGTATCGAGGCTAGTTTACGTCGCATAGCGCATTACGATTATTGGTCGGATAAAGTAAAACGCTCGGTATTATTTGACTCAAAAGCCGACATGCTTATGTTTGGTAATGCAGAACGACCGCTACTTGAAATGGCATCTCGCTTCGCCGCAGGTGAAACAATTGAGCAGATGCAAGATATTCGAGGCACGGCTGTTATTCGAAAAGAGCCCCTTCCTGGCTGGCAAGGTGTTAACTCAACTCACGTCGATACCATAGGCAAAATAGAAGCTATTACGAGTCCTTATGAAATGATAGAGGACAAGTGCGCGATTCAAAGTGAAGAAGAAAAACAGGCTGCTATCGACGCCGAGAAGGCAAAACCTATTGTTATACAGCCTTTCACCTCTAAAACGACTCGCCGCAAACCGTGGGAAAAAACCTACGTATTATTGCCTCCATACGATGTAGTCAGAGCTGAAAAAACTCATTACGCGCATACATCAAGAATACTGCATCAAGAAACTAATCCAGGCTGTGCTCGCGCTTTAGCACAGCGTCACGGTGACCGTATTATTTGGATAAATCCACCCGCGTTCCCTTTAGAAACAGAAGAAATGGACGCTATTTTTGATTTACCCTATGCACGTATACCGCATCCGAGTTATGGGAAATTAAAAATTCCTGCCTACGATATGATTAAAACGTCTGTAAATATTATGCGTGGCTGTTTTGGTGGCTGCACATTCTGCTCTATCACTGAGCATGAAGGGCGCGTTATTCAAAGTCGTTCTGAAGAATCTATCATTCGTGAAATAGAACAAATACGCGACAAGGTCCCGGGTTTTACTGGCGTTATTTCAGACCTCGGTGGCCCAACTGCGAACATGTATAAATTACGCTGTAAAAGCCCGAAAGCGGAGCAAACGTGCCGTCGATTATCTTGTGTATGGCCTGAGATTTGCGGGCACTTAGACACCGATCAGACGCCAACAGTTGAATTGTATAAGAAAGCGCGAAATGTTGAGGGTGTTAAAAAAGTACTTATTGCCTCTGGCGTGCGTTACGACTTAGCAATTGAAGACCCCAATTATGTAAGAGAATTAGTCACGCATCACGTTGGTGGTTATTTAAAAATTGCGCCTGAGCATACCGAAAAAGCGCCACTGGACAAAATGATGAAACCAGGTATGGGTACTTATGACCGTTTCAAAGAAATGTTCGATAAGTACACAAAAGAGGCAGGTAAAGAACAATTTCTTATCCCCTATTTTATCTCCGCCCACCCAGGGACGAATGATGAAGATATGCTCAATCTTGCGTTGTGGTTGAAGGAGCGTAACTTCAAGTTAGATCAAGTTCAAAACTTCTATCCATCACCGATGGCCAATGCTACAACGATGTACCATACAAATAAAAACCCGATCCATAAAGTGGATCATAAAAGCGAAATTGTTGAAGTACCTAAAGGTGAAATTCATCGCCGATTACACCGTTCATTTTTGCGTTATCACGATCCCGCCAATTGGCCACTGTTACGTAAAACATTGATTGAAATGGGTAAGCCTCACCTTATCGGCAACGGACCGAAGTGTTTAGTGCCTTTTGAGAGCAGAAATGAGCTAAAAGGTAACGAACAAAAAGAATTTGCTAAACGCTCTGCTAACAAAGCATATGCCAAAGGTAAAAACGCAAAAACACCTAAACATCAACAAGGCTTAACACGCTTTAGTGATAACCAACCACATAATATAAAAGCCGGGCAAACAACCACTACGGATGTTGCTCAAATAGAGATAAAGTCACGTAAACCAAAATATAAGAAACGTTAAGCGATGATTAACGCTAGCTATAATTTCGTTATTTTTTCTCATTAACTCGGTATCAGGAGCATGCAAAAAAACACCGAATATCAGTAAAAATGAGTCTGGAATAAAGCGCTTATTGGTAGGCTAAAGACGTAGGATCTGCAGGTGTGTTTGCAGCAATTTTATTGGCACTGTTAGTTTGGACAGTGTCAATTTATCAATTTTTTGTTTGACAATTTATGCCTTATCCACTTTTTAGTTATTTATTTAGCGATTATTTCAGCATGCATCACGTTTAGCAGGCCATCTGAACTCCTGCAACCATAAAAATTATTTACTTGGAGCAATAATATTGAATACCCACTTTAGCTACTTTGCATTTATCATTTGTATTCTTTTAGCTAGCGCACCCTGCGCATCTAGCACTGCTGGTGTGCATGGCCCAGGAGTAGACGAAGGTGAAAGTAGTATGCAACTGCGTATTTCTTTATCACCCAACGAACAAGATGGTGAAGCAGATCAATGGGCTTATCGACTGCATTATCAACAATCTTTGAATGACAGAGTAAGAGGTCGACTGGTTGTTCAGTATAGAGATCGTGGTACTTTTCAGTATGATTATGCGCGCGCTGAGTTGCTCTATAATTTTAAAAAGAAAGAAAAGGATGAAAAATGGTCAAGCGGTGTTCGTTTCGATATTCGTCAACGGCGTAGCGATAATCCCGAATCATTTGCGATGCATTGGACAAACCAATGGAACCTTGAGAATGGAGTAGTCGTTAGAGGTATTATTGTCGGTGTTTGGGAGTTTGGGAGCGACCGTGCTTTCAATGGCACTGCTATTGAAACACGCTCCAGCATAGGCAAAAAATTAGATAATGGACTTAACCTAGGGCTAGAAATTTACAATGTGCTCGGACGTGTCGGCCATTTTGGCTCGTTTGATAGCCAGAACCATCAAATGGGTCCAACCCTAAGTGGTTCATATGGCAGCTTTAAATATCACTTTAGATATTTGGCAGGCATATCTGATCAAGCTCGAAACCACAACTTCGGGTTTCGTATCAATAAATCATTTTAATGCTGAGTCTGGTTATGCAGAGGGCACGGTTAAGGTGTTTGCTAGCATATTAGGCAAATCACGATTCTAATAAAGTATAAAATCCAGATAGTAAAAAGGCTCTCAAATCATCGTATACACCAGATGTGAGAGCCTTAACGCTAATTGTTGTATTTACAACAGTGAACGGATCACGAACTGTAAAATACCTCCGTGACGAAAGTATTCAAATTCATTAGGCGTATCGATGCGGATATCAGTATTAAAGCTGAACTCACTGCCATCATCTCTGATTACGTTAACCATGACTTGCTTTTGCTTAGCTGTAACGGCTGCGATAGAAAACTGCTCTGTACCGTCGAGTTTATGAGTATGCGCACCTTCCCCCGCTATAAACTGCAGGGGTAAAATGCCCATACCAATCAGATTGGAGCGATGAATACGTTCATAAGTTTCTGCGATTGCCGCTTTTACACCCAGCAATAGCGGGCCTTTTGCTGCCCAATCTCGAGAACTTCCTGTTCCATATTCTTTTCCAGCAATAACAATAGTCGGCACGTTATCAGCAATATATTGCTGAGCCGCTTCAAACACAGTCATTTGATCGCCACCGGGTTGCTTGCGAGTAAAACCACCTTCAGTGCCGGGCGCTAGTTCGTTTCGTAATCTAACATTAGCAAACGTGCCACGCATCATTACTTCGTGATTACCGCGGCGAGAACCATAGGAGTTAAAATCCTTCGGCTCAACGTGATTGGCACGCAAGTACTCCGCTGCGGGTGTGTCGTTGCCAATTGCCCCAGCTGGTGAAATGTGGTCAGTGGTCACACTGTCAGCCAATTTTAATAAACAACGCGCTTTTTCAATCGCTTTTATAGGTGCTGGCTGAGGCTGCATATTAGCAAAAAAGCTTGGTTTTTTTACATACGTGCTTTCAGGCCAGTCATAAAGATTAGCATCAACTGTTTCTAAGTTTTGCCACACATCGCCACCGTCATAAATACTTCCGTACTTGTCGGTAAACATCGCTTTATTAACTACCTCGGTGACTATGCTCTGAATGCTTTCTTGGCTTGGCCACAAATCCCTAAGGTAAACAGGTTTGCCGTCATGATCCGTTCCCAGAGGTTCTTTGGTAATATCAATATTCATATTACCCGCAATAGCATAAGCAACCACTAATGGTGGCGAAGCCAAGTAATTCGCTTTTACCTCAGAGTGTATTCTACCTTCAAAGTTACGGTTACCTGATAACACCGAGGTTACCGTTAACTGGCCTTCTTTTATGGCGTCCGAAATAGGTCCTGGCAATGGGCCAGAGTTACCTATGCATGTTGTACAACCATAACCCACTAAGTAGAAACCCAGTTGATCAAGTTCTTTGGATAAACCGGCTTTGTTCAAATATTCTGTTACTACTTGAGAGCCCGGGGCAAAACTTGTTTTTACCCACGGTTTAGCCGTAAGGCCAAGCTCGTTGGCTTTTTTAGCGACTAGTGCAGCGGCTACTAACACCGACGGATTGGACGTATTGGTGCAACTAGTGATAGCGGCAATAACGACTGCACCTTCATCAAGTTCAAAATCCTGCCCGTTCAAATGACAAGTTACACTGTTTTTAGATGATGCGAGTAATGGGCCCCCTTCACTGTCAAAACGCTCTTGCGGAGTGTGGTCGGGGGTAATAGCAAGCTCTTTTTGCTCAGATATCCACCCTTTAAATGCCACTGATGCGTCATCTAAGTTAATTCTGTCTTGGGGTCTTTTAGGTCCAGCAATAGCCGGTACTACCTGATTTAAATCAAGCGTTAGCGTCGCATGGTATTCAGCTTCTTCCTGAACTTCACTGCCCCACATTCCTTGGGCTTTGGAATAAGCTTCTATTATATCAATTTGCTCTTGACTACGACCTGTCAATTCAAGGTACTTAATGGTTTGTTCATCGATAGGAAATAGACCACAAGTTGCGCCATACTCAGGAGACATATTAGCTATGGTTGCGCGATCAGCAACGGTTAAGTGTTTGACACCAGCACCAAAAAATTCGACAAACTTGCCCACAACACCAAATGCACGTAACTGTTGAGTAACGGCCAATACTAAATCAGTTGCTGTAGTGCCTGCTGGCATTTTACCGGTCAATTGCATACCGATGACTTCTGGAATTAACATCGTGACCGGTTGACCGAGCATCGCGGCCTCGGCTTCTATCCCGCCAACTCCCCAGCCAAGAACACCTAAGCCATTGATCATCGTGGTATGAGAATCAGTGCCAACGAGGGTATCAGGATACAAAACTACGCCGTCTTGCTGTTCTTCAACAAACGTAACTCTCGCCAAATATTCCAAATTCACTTGATGAACAATGCCCTTTCCTGGTGGCACGACTTTAAAATTTGAGAAAGCACTTTGGCCCCACTTCAAAAATTGATAGCGTTCGTTATTGCGCTTCACTTCAATTTCTGTGTTGTTTTTAAATGAATCTTTACTACCAAATTCATCGACCATAATAGAATGATCAATAACTAAATCGACTGGCTTGAGTGGATTGATCTTGTTAGGGTCGCCGCCTAAATCTAGCATTGCATCTCGCATTGCAGCCAAGTCAACTATAGCGGGTACACCCGTAAAGTCTTGTAATATGACTCTGGAAGGTACAAAGGCGATTTCAGTTTCTGTTGAAGCCTTTGTGTCCCACTTTGCTAATGTTTGAATATCTTCAGCCTGAACATATGGCTCATTGCTATGGCGCAGCAAGTTTTCTAGCAAAATTTTAGCAGTCAGAGGGAGTCGTTTTATATTGATACCTGCACTGGATAAATCAAAATACTGATAGTTTTTATCTTTTACAGATAGTACGGACATATACTTATTTGATGACTTCACTTTGGTTCCTTTTTTTGTCTATAATTTTATTCTAGGCCTTTATGGCTATACTAAATTTTTAGGATCCAGCAACTTAGTAAGTTCTTGATGGTCGATTTCTGTCATTTCTTTCGCTACATCGATAATTGGTC
>JBLHOI010000108.1:0-6846 GCA_047621375.1 Glaciecola sp. | reverse complement strand
AATGTGACCAATCACTTTTAGCATATTTTGCGCATATGGACGGCCTGAGGCCATACGTTCCTGGGCTTTCTTCATCTTCGAAGCAGCTACCATTTCCATAGCACTGGTAATCTTTTGAGTATTTTTAATACTCCCAATCTTACCCTTTATCTCTTTTCCGCTAGCCATGACACTCTCTCCAATTACTAAACGATGTGCCCCAACACTGGTTTATTTAAACCCGTTGAGGCAAATTGATTACCACGTTTGTGTTGATTTAAACGTTTCAAACGCTTTTTTCAACTGTGATTCAATATCATCGTTGTAGTTACCAGTTTCATTAATTGAGTTCATGAGCTCAGTTTGTTCATTATTCATATACGAGTGAAGGGCGGCTTCAAAATCCAGAACTTTATTAAGTTCGATATCTTTTAAGAAACCCTTTTCAGCTGAGAACAATGATATAGCCATTTCTGCAACCGACAACGGTGCATACTGGTGCTGCTTCATAAGCTCCATTACACGTTCACCATGCTCTAGCTGTTCACGAGTCGCATCATCAAGATCAGATGCAAACTGAGAGAACGCCGCTAATTCACGGTACTGTGCAAGTGCTAAACGAATACCACCGCCTAGCTTTTTAATGATTTTGGTTTGTGCAGCACCACCAACACGAGATACTGAAATACCGGCGTTAACAGCTGGGCGAATACCCGCGTTAAACAAGTCACTTTCCAAGAAAATTTGACCATCGGTAATTGAGATTACGTTTGTTGGTACGAATGCAGAAACGTCACCCGCTTGGGTTTCAATAATTGGTATAGCAGTTAATGAACCTGTCTTACCTTTCACTTCGCCGTTTGTGTATTTTTCAACATAGTTGCTGTTTACACGTGCAGCGCGCTCTAACAATCTTGAGTGCAAATAGAATACATCACCTGGATAAGCTTCACGGCCTGGTGGACGTTTCAACAATAGTGATACCTGACGGTACGCTACTGCTTGCTTTGACAAGTCATCATATACGATGAGTGCGTCTTCACCGCGGTCGCGGAAATATTCACCCATTGTGCAACCAGCGTAAGGAGCCAAGTATTGTAATGCCGCTGATTCAGAAGCAGAAGCGGCAACGATAATGGTATGAGCCATTGCACCGTGCTCTTCAAGCTTACGAACTACGTTAGCGATAGTAGACGCTTTCTGACCGATAGCGACATACACACACTTAATACCTGTACCTTTCTGATTAATGATGGCATCAATCGCAAGTGCAGTTTTACCTGTCTGACGGTCACCGATGACCAACTCACGTTGACCGCGACCGATTGGGATCATAGCGTCAACAGACTTATAACCCGTTTGTACTGGTTGGTCGACGGATTGACGTTCAATAACGCCTGGTGCAATTTTCTCAACTGGTTCATAACCAGCTGCTTCAATTGCGCCTTTACCATCAATTGGTGCACCTAGTGTGTTTACAACACGACCTAATAGACCTGGGCCTACGGGTACTTCTAAGATACGACCTGAAGAGTGTACTTTCATACCTTCTTGTAAATCAGCGAACGGACCCATTACAACAGCACCAACTGAATCTCGTTCGAGGTTCAAGGCGATTGCGTAACGGTTTCCTGGAAGTTCAATCATTTCGCCTTGCATAACATCTGCTAGGCCGTGTACACGGATAATACCATCAGCGACACTAACGATAGTTCCTTCATTTCGAGCTTCACTTACTACACTAAACTGTTCAATACGTTTCTTGATCAGTTCTGCAATTTCAGTGGAATTAAGTTGCATGCTCTTTATCCCCTTTATGCTTGCAACGCGTCTGAAAGACGGTTCAATTTAGAATTTACGGAACCATCTATTACTGTATCACCGGCCTTAATAATGAGACCAGCGACCAATCCAGGATCCACGTTACATATAAGCTTCACTTTACGTGATAAACGCTTTTCTAGCGCCGCACTCATCTTATCTAACTGTTCTTTTGACAATGTGATTGCAGATGTTACATCTACATCAACTTCTTTGTCGTAATCCGCTTTAAAAGCGTCAAACTGTTTCGATATATCAGGCAAGGCAGATAAACGATTACTGTGAGCCAGAACATGTATAAAGTTCTGACCATGAGTGTTGAGCTGTTCACCACAAACACCAACAAATAACGTGGCAAGATTTTCAGCAGCTAAAGCGCTAGATAGTACATTGCGGATTTCGTCGTTCTTAGCGACCTCACCAGCGAAGACTAACATTTCTTGCCAATTTGCGATGTCAGCGTTCTCAACCGCGAAATCAAATGCGGCTTTGGCGTAAGGGCGAGCTACGGTTGTCAATTCAGACATGGCTCATCTCCCTTATAGCTCAGCGACAAGTTTTTCAACAATGTCATTCTGTGCCTGTGCATCGATTTCACGTCCGAGAATTTTCTCTGCACCAGATATTGCTAAAGCAGCAACCTGTTTGCGTAAATCTTCTTTGACGCGATTACGTTCAGCTTCGATCTCAGCATAACCTTGAGCGATAATTTTTTCACGCTCAGCATGTCCACGCAGTGTTTCTTCATCAACAAGTTGATTAGCGCGCTTCTTTGCTTGGTCTAAGATTTCAGCAGCCTGTGCTTTCGCCTCTTTTAACTGGTCAGTTGCTTTCGCTTGAGCCAGTTCTAGATCTTTAGTCGCTCGTTCGGAAGCTGCCAAACCATCAGCGATGATTTTTTGGCGTTCTTCAATTGCTGCCATTAATGGTGGCCACACGTACTTCATGCAGAACCATACAAACACAGCAAAAGCGATTAACTGACCTATAAGAGTAGAATTCATGTTCATTTCGACTCCTCCTCTATTAAATTCGCTAAACTAAAATTAGTATTAATTAGCCTAAGCCAACAGCGAATAATAGATATAGAGCGATACCAACACCGATCATTGCGATTGCATCGATTAGACCTGCTACGATGAACATTTTGACCTGAAGTTGAGGTGCTAGTTCTGGCTGACGAGCAGCAGATTCTAGAAATTTACCACCAAGAATTCCGAAACCAATAGCGGTACCTAAGGCACCCATACCGATTAGTAGAGCAACTGCAATTGCAATCATTGTGTATCTCCGATTTTTAGTTAATGTTTAAAGTTAAAAAATAAAATGTTATTAAACTTGGTTTCTAATGCTCTTCACTCGCCAAACTTAGATACACGATGGTTAGCATCATGAATATAAAGGCTTGTAGTGGAAGAACTAGAATATGAAATACCGCCCACATAAAGTGCAATGGCAATTGCCATAGACCGATAGAAGCGATCAAAATAAATATCAACTCACTGGCATACAAGTTTCCGAATAAACGAAGTGCCAGTGAAAGTGGACGTGCAAACAAGGTAACTAACTCGAGTATTAAGTTAACTGGAATAAACGCCCAATGATTAAATGGTGTAAAGCTAAGCTCTTTAGCAAAACCTAAAACGCCCTTCATCTTAATTGAGTAAAAAATAATAAGTGCAAACACACCTATTGCCAACGCGAACGTTAAATTCAAGTCGGTGGTAGGAACGGCTTTCACATAAACATCGTGTGGGTCCATACCGAAACCGTATTGACCAATCCAGCCAGCAATAGTGGGCACGACATCAACGGGGACCAAATCCATTAGGTTCATTAGCAATATCCACACGAATATGGTCAGTGCTAGCGGTGCTATTAATGCGCTTTTACCATGGAATGTGCTGACAACGTTGTCATTGACAAAACCGACAACTAACTCAACAAACGCTTGAGATTTTGTAGGGACGCCCGTAGTTACTTTTTTAGCGATACGACGAAAAAAGTAAAGAAAAAGAACACCAAGACCAATCGACCAAGCCATTGTGTCAACGTGTATAGCCCAAAAGCCAGCGTCAGCGCATGCCTTATTGAAGGCAATACCAGTATCAGTATTGCACATCGTCGCATTCGTCAAATGGTGTTGGATATATTCTGTAGTTGTATATTCAGAAGCCATTATTAACCCAAATTGTGTAATTTAAAAATTGTTACATTATATCGTGCGCATGTCTGTACGACATTTAGCGTAGGCGATACATGGCAAACCATTGGCTTACCATTGCTAGCACATAAGCACCCAGTAAAGGAAAAGGGGCTGCATTTAGTTGAGAAAATGCGATAGCAAAAAATATGACAGTTAAAACCAATTTTATCTTTAAACCTTGGCTGAAACTCTGCACAACGAGTTCACTCTTCGTTGCGCCTGCGTAACGGAATGACCAATACGCAAAAAAACAATGCGGTATGATGAAAGTAAGGGCGCCAAAAACTACTGCAACTGTAAACTCTGATTTTATTACTAAAACGCACACGACTAATACGAGTGACGAGATACATTGCGCTAAAATACCTTTTTTGGCTATTTTTTGTCCATTATCGGCCAAATCCATGGGCATTCTCGCAGGCGTTTATCTATCCCAAAATACATACCTAAATGAAGGCGCGAGAAGTATACTGGTATAACAGAAAAATTCAACTACTTAGAATTTTTTTCCCTTTACTGGTGCAGTTTAAGCACCAAAATGATCTCGTTAAACTTTATATCAAAAAAAACCGACTTACTTGTCAGTTTTTACCGATCTGTTAATGCCATTTTCTGTAAAATACCATCAAGCTGGTCCAAGTCAGTAAAGTTTATAACCAACTTCCCCTTACCCTTGCGATTGTGGGCTATTTGCACATGAGTGCCAAAATTTTCTGAAAGCGATGTTTCCAATTGCTTAACATCAGGGTCTACCTTATCTTCTTTGGTCTCTTTTTCTGGCAATGGCTTAGTAATATCTGATTGTGTTCTTTTAACCAGATTTTCTGTTTCTCTGACCGTTAATCCTTTATCAGCAACCAACTTCGCCGTGTTAGACTGCAAAATTCCATCAAGTGCTAGCAATGCACGGGCATGGCCCATATCTATATCGCCGTTCTCAAGCAAACGCTTAACATCGTCTTGCAAACTGTTCAAACGCAACAAATTTGTAACGGTAGTACGAGACTTACCAACGGCATCTGCAACTTGCTGATGGGTTAAGTTAAACTCAATCATCAGTCGGTCTAGCGATTGTGCTTCTTCCATTGCATTGAGATCTTCACGTTGAATGTTCTCAATCAATGCAATCGCAACTGCCGCTTTATCTGGGACGTCCTTAATTAAACAAGGAATAACATCGAGTTTAGCTAACTGTGCCGCTCGCCATCTGCGTTCCCCAGCAATAATTTCATATTTATTGTTGTCCGTTTGACGCACAATAATAGGCTGAATAACACCTTGTGCCCGAATTGAAGCGGCTAGTTCCTCCAGCGCTTCAGGTGACATGTCTTTCCTAGGCTGATACTTACCTGGTTGCATAAATTCAATAGGAATATTTTTTAGGTCGCTTTGTTCACCGGCGTCGTTTTCTGCAGATAACTTCTGTTTGTCAGCATGACTGCGACTAGTAGCGAGTAGTGCATCTAAACCTCTACCTAAGCCTTTATTTTTTGGTGACATCGTAACCTCTGATCTGTCTTTATGAGCTATTTTGTCTACTCATTTTTTTGTTAATAAACGTATTAACTACAGTAATCGCTTATTAATATAAATAAGACTATTTAGTAACACGTTTACGTAAAATTTCGCCAGCTAACGCCAGATAAGCTTTTGCACCCGTCGACGACTTGTCGTAGTACATCACTGGCGTACCAAAACTGGGGGCTTCTGCTAATCTGACATTGCGTGGAATAACAGTGCGGTATACTTGATCGCCAAAATGACGTTTCAATTGTTCTGACACATCGTTCGCCAATCTATTACGCGGGTCATACATAGTTCTTAGTACACCCTCAATTTTTAAATCTGGGTTCACTACGGACGCTAGTTTGTGAATAGTGTCCATCAATGCTGTTAACCCTTCCAATGCATAATATTCGCATTGCATAGGAACAAGTACCGAATCTGAAGCAGCCATTGCGTTGACGGTTAGTTGATTTAATGAGGGTGGACAATCTATAAAAATATAGTCGTAATCGGCCTGTACACTTTCCAAGGCCCTGCGCAACCGAAGTTCACGCGCAAACACTTCCATTAATTTGATTTCAGCTGCTGTTATGTCAGAATTACCCGCAATCAAATCGTACTTTCCTGCCGTATTTTTGATAATAACTTCTTTAGCCGGTACATCTTCAATGAGCAATTCGTAGCAAGTATTATCGACGTTGTACTTATCGACCCCACTACCCATAGTGGCGTTTCCTTGCGGATCAAGATCAATGAGTAATACTCGACGTTTTGTCGCAGCCATAGAGGCAGCGACATTTACTGCAGTTGTTGTTTTACCAACACCACCTTTTTGATTCGCGATAGAGATGACTTTCGCCACAATACATTACATTCCATTTATTATGAGTTAAAAACAGTAGTGATTACTTCACTTTTTATTATTGATTGCTGTTACATAAATGATTTTGACCAAACATATCGCTGCACAACTAATCTGCAATCTACCAAGTTACTTGATTTTTTTCACTTTAATTAGATGTCGTTCACCTTTAAATTTGGGTATAGCAAGGTCAACACATTCTATCACTTTAAAGCCTGTAGGAATTTCGTCAAGTTCAAGTTGATTAACTTGACCTTTTAAAGCTAAAAATAAGCCATTTTCATCGGTCAGAGATCCGCACCAATTAAGCATATCTCTTAGGGATGCAAAGGCTCTACTTAGCACTCCATCTAGTGGTTTTTCTAATACGACGTCCTCAACGCGAGTTTGCATAGCTGTTACATTATTAATTTTTAACTCATACAAACTTTGTTTTATGAAACGAATTCTTTTACCTAAACTGTCGATCAAC
>JBLHOI010000107.1:0-6850 GCA_047621375.1 Glaciecola sp. | reverse complement strand
GAAAGTTGTTTAACATCCAATTATCAAACTGGCACATGGGTCGACATCAAAACTCACCCGATAAGAACATTTATGGAAAGCGGATTATCAGTCAGTTTAAACACGGATGACCCGGGGGTATCGGATATAGATATTAAACATGAGTACTTTATAGCGAGAAATATCGTTAGCTTGACTCAACAACAGATTCAAAAAATTCAATTAAACGGGCTCAGTCAACGATTCTTTAAAGCGTAAAAAAGGACCTCAGGTAATCTGAAGTCCTTTATATAGCTAACTAGAGAATCAAATTGTTTCTTTTGGCCTTGTTGGCTTGCGATTAGACGTAGGCTTTTTCACCTTCTTGCTTGTTGACATCAACAACTCTTGGTTGTCGAAATCATCGACGTTAATTGTCCTCAATCTACCAGCTTCAGCTTCTCTCATTAATTCGGCTTCTTTATCGTTAATAATTCCTTCCTTCAAAGCTCGCTCAGCAAGGCTATCAAGGTTAGTCATTGGTAATTTTTCACCTAATTTTTTACATATTTTGTCAAAAATAGGTTCGCATTTAACAATGTTAATTAGTGTCCTTTCTAAATCACCAAGTAAATTACCATCTTCTTGAGTTAGATATTGGCCATAGCCTAGTCTGTCTCTGGTTGAATTAGGATGCTGCAGAATATGCGCAATCTTATGCTCAAGCACATCTGAAGGAGCGCTATAACGTTTTCCAAATGGTAAAACCAAGAAGCGCATGGATGCACCTACAATCGGATTAGGGAAGTTTCTCAAGAAGTTATCGAGGGCCTCTTCTAATTTGGATAAACAATCTTGCATGGCCCAATGTACGAAAGGTAGATCGTCATGATTACGACCTTGTTCGTCAAAACGCTTCATAACAGCCGATCCAAGATATAAGTAACTTAAAATGTCACCAAGGCGAGCAGACAAGCGTTCTCTTCTTTTCAGTGAACCCCCTAAAACGCCCATTGAAACATCAGTTAATAACGCCAGGTTTGCGCTATAGCCTTGCATGCTTCTGTAGTATTTTGCGGTTTCGTCTCTAAATGGTGCTGAACTAAAACGTCCACCAGTTAAGCTAAACCAAATTGAACGGAACGTGTTGCTAACAGCAAAATTAATATGACCGAATACAGCGTCATCAAATGCGTCTAACTGTTCTTTGTGGTCTGTCATTTGCGAGGCATAAATTTCTTTTAATACAAAAGGGTGGCAGCGCATGGCTCCCTGACCAAAGATCATCATGTTTCTAGTTAGGATATTAGCACCCTCAACCGTTATAGATATTGGCACACCTTGATATGCTCTACCTAAGTAGTTGTTTGGACCTAAACAGATACCTTTTCCACCATGGACGTCCATTGAGTCATTCACTACTTGACGCATTCTTTCGGTCAAGTGGTATTTACAAATCGCAGAAATAACAGATGGTTTATGGCCTAAATCAACGCCAGCAGTTGATAAAGAAGTAACCGCATCCATAAGATAAGCATTTCCACCAATGCGACCTAACATTTCTTCAACACCTTCCATTTGCCCTATAGGCATGCGAAATTGGCGACGAATTCGAGAATAAGCGCCAGTTGCTAGTGCGAGCGATTTTGCGCCGCCAGCAGCCGATGATGGCAGCGTGATACAACGTCCAACTGATAAGCACTCCATTAGCATACGCCAGCCTTTACCTGCCATGTTTTGTCCGCCAATGATATAGCTGAGCGGAACAAAAATATTCTCTCCACGAACAGGGCCATTATGAAATGGTACATTCAACGGAAAATGACGACGACCGCAATCCAAACCTTCTGTATTTCTGGGGATTAATGCACAGGTGATACCCAAATCTTTGATATCGCCAAGCAATCCATCTGGATCTTGTAATTTAAACGCGAGACCGATAACCGTGGCCACTGGTGCCAATGTTATATAGCGCTTTGAGAAGGTGAGGCGCATACCCAACACTTCTTTACCTTCAAAATCACCTTTGCACACAATGCCGTAATCTGGGATCGAACCAGCATCGGAGCCAGCTTCGGGGCCAGTAAGCGCGAAACATGGAATTTCATCACCAACAGCTAGGCGAGGTAAATAATAATCTTGTTGTTCCTTGGTGCCATAATGCTGAAGTAGTTCACCGGGGCCAAGAGAGTTTGGCACACCAACGGTGCTGGATAATACGGCACTAACGCCGGCAAGTTTTTGCAAAACTCTTGACTGAGCATAGGCAGTAAAGGCTAAGCCACCATATTCTTTTTTAATGATCATAGCGAAAAACTTATTATCTTTCAGATACTGCCAAATTTCATCTGACATATCTGCGTCGACATGGTTGATCTGCCATTCATCTGCCATACGACTTACCACTTCGCATGGGCCATCTATAAATGCTTGCTCTTGTGCAGTGAGTCTTGGTTGGGAGATGGCATGAAATTTCTGCCAATCGGGTTTACCACTAAAGATATCGCCGTCCCACCAAACAGTACCAGCATCAATTGCTTCTTGCTCGGTTGTCGACATTTCAGGCATTACACTTTTATAAAATGCCAGTAATTTTGTTGTAATATAATTTTTGCGAAACGGCGGATAGGCGAGGGGAATAACGACTATGGCAAATGCAACCCAGCCAACAATTCCGATTGTGCCGGCGGCGGTGCCGATTAACATCGTAACTGTAATCGCAATAAGTGTTGTTTGTGAAGATGTTTGTTTATAGGCTGTAACGCCATAAACGCCTAGAAGTAAAAGTAACCATAAAAATTCGTTCATGCATGCTCCTGCAGGTCTGACCAGAATCCTAACGTTATTACTTGAGCAGTCAAAGATCAAGTAGTTTGATATAAAAAGGAACGACAGTCCTTAATTATTTATACGTAGTATACAACAAAAAGTGACTAAAATTTTTGGTATGTATTTAAACGAATATCACCCTGTTCTTCATCATTTTTAAATTGCTGAAGACGGACTAGGACATAATCGAGAGAGGGCGCAAACCAAGCGTAGGTCTGTCTTTTGCTGGTATCCCTATTTACTCTTATTTTTATTGCTTCTATATTGCCGTAGGGGAGTGTTAAATTTTCTTTCTCAATAACTTCGATTTTGTAGTCGCGTTTTTGGCCCCGATAATTAAGAAATTTATATTCGAACTGTGTTCTATTTTGGGCTAGCTGTCTTGATATATCAATACGAAATAATTGGTTGTCTAATTCGCCGTCCCACTTTAGATTGTCTTGATCGCTAATAATTATAGTTTGCGATTTAGCATCGAACTTGGCATTTAATGATTTGTTTGGCCCTGTACCTTTGCGTGTAAAATTGTAAGTAATAGGTGTGATTTTATCATCGATAAAAGAAAAAACGGTTGTTTCGTAACGTTTATCAGAAAGAAAGAAACGAGATACTTTAGAGGAGTATTTGAGTTCGTATAACTCACCACTTATTGATTTCAAACTAAGTTCGGCGGTGCCTATGTTTCTGTCATGTCGAAAGGCATCATATTGAGCGATAAAGGGGGAAGGCAATTCGCTCGCTTCTTCCGCTAAACTAATATTGCAAGCCAGTACAAACAAGATAACACTAAACACCTTCAACATTTTAGTCACTCGCATATCCACACTCCGGTAGTTCTTGACCATCAAAAAACGCTTTCATATCGATTAGCGTTATTCTTCCGTTGCACAACCAATTAACCACGAGTGGATAAATTTTGTGCTCTTGCACTAATACACGTGAAGCGAGTTCATCAACAGTGTCATCTTCAAACACAGGAACTTTGGCTTGCAAAATAACAGGTCCACCATCTAGTTCGGGAGTAACGAAGTGGACAGATGTTCCATGCTCGCAGTCTTCATTGTCTATTGCTCGCTGATACGTTCCTAGTCCCGCATACTTGGGCAACAAAGAGGGATGAATGTTCAACAGTTTGCCTAAATATTTTGCAACAAATTGGTCGCTAAGGATACGCATAAATCCAGCAAGCACAATAACATCAGGTTGTGCTGCGTCAATTTCTTCTGCTAGCGCTAGATCAAAGGAATCTCTATCGAGAAACATTTTATGATCAATAAAAGTCGATGGTATATTTGCTCGTGCCGCTCTAGAAAGCGCCTCAGCGTTCTGTACATTCGATATTAATTTTACAACCGAACCATTAATTTTCTCTTTTGCACAAGCATTGATTATCGCCTGAGCATTTGAACCACTGCCAGATGCTACGATAACTATACGCTTTTTTATATCAACCATTATGAGTTAATTACTACTTGTTCTTGACCTTCTCCAAGTGACTCAATCTCTCCAATAATCCAAGCGGTTTCGCCTAAATCGACGAAGGCTTTTGTGATGTTCTCCGCATCTTCGGATTCAACGGCTAGTATCATGCCGACACCACAGTTAAATGTACGATACATTTCGTGAGTTGTTACGTTCCCTTTCTGCTGTAAAAGCGCAAAGATGCTAGGCCATTGCCAGCTTTTTCCATCAACCACTGCCTGCATATCTGAGGGAAGTACTCTAGGTATATTTTCCCAAAATCCGCCACCTGTTATGTGCGATATGGCGTTAACACTATATGTTTCTAAAATGGCCAAAACCGACTTAACGTATATTCGTGTTGGCTCAAGCAGGTGTTCGCTCACGGTTCTGCCGTCTAAATGGCTATTTAAATCGATTCCACTGACTTCAATAATTTTACGTATTAATGAATAGCCATTAGAGTGTGGTCCCGATGACGCTAAGGCTATTAATTTATTGCCTGGTGCGACTTTAGAACCATCGATAACTTTTTCTGCCTCAACCACGCCTACGCAAAATCCAGCAACGTCGTAATCTTCACCATCGTACATTCCAGGCATTTCAGCCGTTTCACCGCCAATCAATGCGCATCCAGCTAATTGACAACCTTCTCCTATGCCGGTAACGACGGTCGCGGCGGTATCAATATCTAATTTACCCGTTGCATAGTAATCTAAGAAAAACAGAGGCTCAGCGCCTTGTACGATCAGATCATTTACACACATCGCTACTAGGTCAATACCAATACCATCATGTTTGTTTTGATCCATTGCTAAGCGAAGCTTAGTTCCGACACCATCGGTGCCTGAAACTAATAGAGGATGCTTATATTTTGTTGGGATTGAGCATAAAGCACCAAAACCACCTAAACCGCCTTTTACTTCCGGACGATGTGTTTTTTTGCTTACAGATTTGATTCTTTCAACTAATTGATTCCCTGCATCAATATCTACACCGGCATCTTTATAGCTTAGGGATTTAGTTTGCTCAGTCACGTGCTTTCCTCTGAAAAATTTGAGGCTAGAATTTTAACAGCTCAATGACTTAAAAGGTATCAAAAAACGACTAAGAATAAATATCGGATGCAAAAAAGCCCGAAATATCTGACAATAGCGGTAGAACGCTCTAAGGATTTACTAGTTTTGAAAAAATCATTTTCCATCTTCGTGCTTACTTTGTACTCGGTTATTTCAATGCACGCTTTCAGTGCGCCCATTGAACACTTGAATAAAGGGCAAATTATTGTGCCGGATCAGTCAAATTTTACACAAAATAAAGCCGGTAAACGAGTGTTTCAACAAGTTGTCGTAAAGTTAAGTGGTGACGTTGCTGTGCTCGAAAATATTGAAATAAAGCGTTCGGCAACAAATTTTGAACAATATTTGATCTCAAGTATCTTTATTCAAGACGGTGATAAATTGCTATATCAAGCCGAATTTAATGAACAAAAAATTGTCGATTTATTACGATCAGAAAATCTAAATGTGTGGGGCAAACGAAGGCCATCTGGATTACTCTGGTTAGCTATTGAAGATGATGTTAGCAAAGAGAAATCACTTGTCACTCTATCCAGTAGCAGTCAATACTTAGAAACCATAGAGCAAGTAGCTTATGACAGGGGCGTTGCGTTAATCATGCCAATTGGTGATTTAACTGATTCAATGAATATCACTGCGCTTGACGTTTGGGGTTTGTTCTCTTCATCTATCTTTAACAAGTCGGTTCGTTATGGGACCAATTATGTTATCGGTGCCCGAGTCGGCAGTGTTTTCGATGATTTTAGTGCGAGTGAGAAGTTGCAACTGTCCTATTTTATAACGAATGGCCAAACTATTAAAACAAATGAAATAATAGGAGATGATATCACTACTTTAATTGCCCAATTCGTTAATGAATATGCTACGTATTTGGCGACTTTATATTCTATAGAGAGTAGCGAAACGGGGCAAATTTATTCGGTTACCTTGAATATAGCTAATGTAGACACGCTCGTTAAATACCGAAGTGTATTAGAGATTTTGTCGTCACTAGCAGTAACCCATAACGTTGATTTAAGGGCGCAATTTAAGGATGTGGCGAGTTTTACATTGGCATCCAATGTGCCTGTGCAGCGTTTAAAAACTATTTTGAAGCTTGAACAATATCTCAAAGAGCCCGATTACCAGCGCCCTGATTCTTCTCTTGTTATCGATTATGAATGGCGAGGTAATTAGGCTTGCAATTAAGTTTACCAGTCTCACTGCCGGATGATGAAACGTTCGATTCTTTTCTTGAAGCTGATAATGAATTTACGGCTTCTTACCTGAAGAAGTTTTGTCATCGCGATAACGAGAATAAAAAGTCCTTGTGTTATCTATTTGGTTCCTCAGGAGTGGGTAAGTCTCACTTATTATTTGCTTGTTGCCATCAAGCTACTCTGAATGGACTACAAACGGTCTATCTTAATATGCTTGAATTGAGAGATATGCCGACGGAAGTTATTGGTAATATTGCCGACTATGACGTGATCTGTATTGATAATCTGCATGAGATTGCTGGAAATCAAGCGTGGGAAAGAAAC